>NZ_JBEYXJ010000075.1:0-44228 GCF_040645015.1 Streptomyces sp. NPDC046881
TAAACGTGTTGTGTGGGGGGGGGGTGGGGGGGCCGGGGGCCATGTCCGCCCCCCGGGCCCCGAGCTTTCAACACCATCTACCGGCGCACTGCGCCGGCCTTCTTTTTCCGCAGGTACCGCCCGGGAGGGCGGGGTTGCGGGGATCGCGGATGCGTGACCGGGGACCACCTTCCAATCCGGGGCCTTGCGGTACCCGGGCGGACTGCTTCCTCGCCCGGGCGATCCTGATGGCGTTCTGCTCCTTACCTTTCGATTACACGGATACCGCGGGTACTGCTCACAACCCCGCTGGGGCTGTGTCCTTCTCGTCTACCTGCACAGCAGCGTGCCTGCTGTGCCCACTTCGACTTCTGGGTACGAAGACAACGCTAATCCTGTGACAGCGGAATGTCTACTCTCGCCATGACAGTTTTTCTCCATGGGTGTGCGTCTGCTTCCACCGGCGGCGGCCGGCGTCAGCGGGCGACCGAGATCGCGAAGGGAGCGAAGCCACTGGACCGGATCACGTGCGGCACGAACAGGATCGCGGCCTCCGTGGCGCGGGCGGTCCTGATCCCCCCGAGATCAGTGATCCACTCCGTGCGCCAGCCGAGGTCGACGAGCAGTTCCCGGACCGTCTGCTTGGCCTGCGCGTCCTCGCCGGAGAGGAAGGCGTCGGGCGCCTGGGCGAGCAGACCCGGCGCGGTCATCACCGGGAAGAGCATGGTGTTGAGTGTCTTGACGACGCGCGTTTCGGGGAGCGCTTCCTGGAGCTGCTCGGCGAGGCTCGAGCCGGGGTAGACCAGGTCGGCGGGCAGTCCGTCCGGTCCGTCGACGGTGGCGTTGGAGACGTCGACGAGGATCTTGTCGCGCAGTTCCTCGCGCAGGGCGGCGAGCCGGTCCAGCGAGCCGGCGCCCGGGGTGGCGTTGATGACGATGCGGGCTGTCCGGGCGGCGTCGGCGGCGGCGCCCGGCGCCCGGTCCGCCACGGTGACCTCATGCCCCGCCCGGCTGAGGGCTGCGGCCAGGTTGCCGCCTACGCGGCCGTTGCCGAGAACTGCGATCGTGGTCATGGTGATCCGGTCCTTCCGGTGCGTGCGGGTGGTGTGCGCTCAGCGTGAGAGCGTGGCGACGGCCTCGGCGTGGACGCCGGGCGCGGCGGCCAGGAAGCTCTCGCTCTGCGGGGTCCAGGGGCGGCCCTCGGCGTCGGAGATCCGTCCGCCGGCCTCGGTGACGAGCAGCGCCCCGGGCAGCAGGTCCGCGCGGGCGCCGGCGAACTGCCAGAAGGCGTCGATCCGGCCGGCAGCCACGTTCAGCAGGTGCAGGGTCGCGGGCACGGCCGTGCGGACGACGAGCGCGTCGAAAAGCATCGCGGTGATCGAGGAGCCGACGCGCCTGACGACCTTCTCGTCCTCGTCCGGCCGGGCCTGGCTGGTGGCCACGATGCTCAGGCCGAGGTCCGCGGTCCGGGAGACGCGCAGCGGCCGGCCGTCGAGGTGGGCGCCCGCGCCGGTGAGCGCGGTGTAGGTCTCCCCGGTCAACGGCAGGTGGACCGCGGTGAGCACCGGCTGGTTCTCGCGCACGAGGGTGGCGGTCACCGCCCACTCCGGCAGGGCGTGCAGGTGGTTGACGTTGCCTTCGGCCGGATCCACGACCCACCATTCGCCGGGCGGCAGCGCCCCGCCGTCCAGCTCGTCCTCCACCCATCCGGCGTCCGGGCGCAGGCGCGTGAGACGGGGGCGCAGGATGTCGAGGGCCGTGTCGTCGTTGACGGCGAGCGCGCGCATCAGCTCTTCGCGGGTCTGATAGCGGACCACCTCGCCGAAGCGCTCGCGCAGCGCCGAACCGGCCGCGCGCACCGCGATCGCGGTCCGGCGGAGCAGGTCGGCGTCGGAGGCCGCGACGTCAGCGGTCTGAAGCGTTTCGGACATGGCGGTACTCCCGTGTGCAGAGGTGGTGTTGGGGCCGGTCGAGCCAGGGTGTGCGTTCCGTCCTGCGCTCTCGTCTCGACGGTATAGAGCACCTTCATTAACCACAAATGCATGTCAAGCACGGCTAGGATTACTCATATGCAATTGGATTTGAACCTGCTCACCGCGCTCGACGCGCTGCTGGAGGAGGGAAGCGTGGCCGGGGCTGCCGCGCGCCTGCACGTCACCGCCCCCGCGATGAGCCGGAGTCTGGGCCGGCTCCGGCGCACGACCGGGGATCAGATCCTGGTGCGCACCGGCCGCACGATGACCCCGACGCCGTACGCGATCGCCGTCCGGGAACAGGTGCACGAGCTGCTGCACCAGGTCCAGGGGGTGCTGGCACCGAGCCGTGAACTCGATCTGGCGACGCTGGAGCGCACGTTCACACTGCGCTGGCACGATTCCCTGGTCGCCCTGAGCGGCCCCGCACTGCTCGCGGCCGTGCGTGAACAGGCGCCGGGCGTGCGCTTGCGCTTCGTCGCGGAATCGAGCGTCGACACACCCGAGTTGCGGCGCGGCGAGGTCGACCTGGAGGCGAACGCCACCCGCCCGAGCGCACCGGACATCCGTGCCGAGAAGGTGGGCGAGACCCGCCTCGTCATCGTCGTGCGGCAGGGGCACCCCCTCACCCGCGGCAGGACCGTCACCGCGAAGCGGTACGCCGCCGCGGAGCACGTCGGCGTCTCGCGACGTGGCAACCTCGGCAATGCCCTCGACGACGCCCTCGCACGGCTCGGCCTCACCCGCCGCGTGGTGGCGACCGCGCCCACGGAAGCGGCCGCGTTGGAGTTCGCCCGCGGCTCCGATCTCCTGATCACCGTCCCCGAAGCCACCACGCGGTCCGCGGTCGCCGACCTCGGCCTGGTCGTGCTCCCCCTTCCGCTCGAACTGCCGTCGGCGCCGGTGTACCTGTCGTGGCATCAGCGCTACGACACCGACCACGCCCACGCCTGGCTGCGCGGGCTGGCACGCACCGCGCTGGCCACGTGCGGAGCTTCGTAGCCGGCACCGTCCGCTTCACCCATGGCATGTCAGCGGCGCCGGGCCCCGCATGAAGGAAGGGGCGCTCCGCGTCACTGCGGAGGGATGCGGAACTCGAATTCGGGACGGTCCCAGGGGACGGCGGGCGGGTTCGCGCGTGCGGTCCCGATCCGCACCGCGCCGATGCGGTGGTAGAAGTCCTCGGCGGGACGGTGCGACACGACCCTGACACGGTCGAGCCCGGCGGCACGGGCCTCGGACTGCATGTGCGCGACGAGCAGCCGTCCGATACCCCGTCCTTGCACCTCGTCGGCGACGAACAGCAGGTCCAGTTCCGGTGGAGCGAGGACGAGCGAGTAGAACCCGAGGATCCGGTCCCCGTGTTCGCCGGCACCGACGGCCACGAAGGTGCGGTGGGCCTCGATGTAGTCGGGACCGACCCGGTAGCCCGCGACCGCGGAGGCGTACTTCCCCTCGTAGGCTCCCGAGCCACGCACGAGACGCGTGAGCCGTCTGGCATCCCGCGCGACGGCCTTCCGTATGGTGACCGGCCGGCTGAGCGGGGAGGTGCGTGAACTCATCAGGGCAGTATTCCGCACCGGGCAGCTCCTCCGTGCGGCGGGTCGGCTGCCCGGCCGAGGCCCGTGGGGGCCGGTTCACGAGACCGGGCGTTCGAGGGCCGGCTCGGCGCTCTCGCCGAGGAAGCCGCCCGACTGGTGCTGCCACAGCTTGGCGTAGGCGCCGTCCGCCGCGAGCAGTTCCTCGTGAGTGCCCTGCTCGACGACGCTTCCGCGGTCGAGGACGACGAGCCGGTCCATGCCGGCGACCGTGCTCAGGCGGTGGGCGACGACGAGGGCCGTGCGTCCGTCCATCAACCGCCACAGGGCGTCCTGGACGAGGAGCTCGCTCTCCGAGTCCAGTGCGCTGGTCGCCTCGTCCAGCAGCAGGATCGGGGCGTCGCGCAGGATGGCCCTGGCGAGGGCGACGCGCTGGCGCTGGCCGCCCGAGAGTTTCACCCCCCGCTCCCCCACCAGGGTGGCGAACCCGTCGGGGAGCTGGTCGGCGAACTCGGTGACGTGCGCGGCCGCGGCCGCCGCGTGGATCTCCTCGTCGGTGGCGCCGGGCCGGGCGAAGGCGATGTTGTCCCGCAGGCTGCGGTGGAACATGGCGGGTTCCTGTGGGACGTAGGCCATCAGTGAGCGCAGGTCGCTCTGGCGCAGCCGGCTGATGTCCTGGCCGCCGATCAGGATGCGTCCGTCGTCGAGGTCCGACATCCGCAGCAGGAGCCGGGTGAGCGTGGTCTTGCCGCCGCCGGACCTGCCGACCAGACCGATCCGCGCGCCCGCGGGCACGTCCAGGTCGAGGCCCTGGAAGATCGGCTTCGCACCGGTGTGGGCGAAGGTCACCGCCTCGAAGCGGATGCCCGTGTCCCGCGGTGCGAGCGGTTCGGGTGTCGCCGGGTCGAGCACGGTGGGCGGATCCAGCAGCAGCTCCGTGAACTGCGCGGCCTCGGTCATCGAGCTTTCCAGACGCCGGTAGATCTGGTTGAACTCGAACATGATCTGTGTGGCGTTGGAGTAGTAGGTGAAGCTGACGACGATCTCCTCGACTCCCTGGCCCGAGCCGCCGAAGGCGATGGCGACCAGCAGACCCAGCACGTTGGTCAGCACGGACATGGGGGCGACCAGGGTGTCGACGCGCAGATTGCCGTAGTCCCACGACCTGAGGGTCAGGCGCCGGGAGTCCGCGACGCGGCTGCGGTGTTCGTCGGCCTCCCGCCGCTCCGCCGCGAACGCCCGGATGGTCTCCATGTTCATGAGGCTGTCGGCGACGTGGCCGGAGACCCGGGCGATCGCCGCCTCACGGTCGTTGACGAGCCGCTGCCGGCGACGGATCAGGGGCGTCGCGGCCACCACGGTCAGCACGATCATCACGAGGAGGCCGACGACGAGCATCGGTTCGTAGGTCCACAGCACCACGGAACCGAACAGCAGAGGGACGAGGCTGCCGACGATCCGGTACGTCACCGTGTCGACGAAGTCCTCGAAGCGCTTGCCGTAACTGAGCACCCGTTTGGTCAGGGAGCCGGCGAAGTTGTCGTGGAAGAACGCCGCGTCCTGGGCGAGGAGTTCGTCCATGCCGCTCACGTACAGGTGTTCCATGCCGAGGGCGTCCACGCGGTTCAGGCAGTGCTGCCCGATCCGCCACACGGCCTCGGCGAGCAGCAGCGTCGCGCCGAAGCCCAGCACGTACGGCAGCGCGTGGCCGAGGGTGAGACCGCCGTCGCCGGCCGCCTGTCCTGCCAGTTTGGCGATCAGCAGCGGGGCGATGTAGCGGATGCCGATGTTGCCCACGGCCGGTAACAGCAGCGCGGGCAGGGTCAGCAGTCGGAGGCGCAGCAGTTCCCGGCCGTAGCGGCGCAGGGCCAGAACGACCGCGCTCCTGCCCGGCGCCGGTCCCCGCGTCTGTGTCGTGCCCATCACACTCCCGGAGGTTCGGAAGTCGGCAGTCTCCCGTCCGTGGAGTTTCTCAGTCCAGGCATTTACCGCGGACCGGCGAGAACCGGACACACCGCGGCGAGCGGCTCGCCGCTGAGCCCGCCGATACGTACTACTCGGCCAGCTGCGCGTAGAGGGCTTCCGGGGCGGCGGACAGCTGTGACTTGATCCAGCGGGTGGTGTCGTCGGCCAGCACCTCGTGGGCCCCCGCCTCGACGCCGTCGAGGGCGGCCACGGCGACGTCGCGGGGGTCGGACTTGGGCGCGTCGATGCCCGACGTCATGTCGGTGTCCACGTAGGCCACGTGGAGCCCGGTCACCGCGATGCCGCGCGGCCGCAGATCCAGCCGCAGAGAGTTGGTCTGCGACCACAGGGCGGCCTTGGAGGCACTGTAGGGCGTGCCGTCGGCCAGCCAGGACAGGGCGGAGTGGACGTTGAGGACGTGGCCCCCGCCGTTGCGCTCGATGATCGGCACGAAGGCCCGGGTGACCAGCAGCGGGCCGTAGAAGTTGGTCTCCAGGTCCCGGCGCACGTCCTCCATCGGGGAGTCCAGGTACGAGGCGCGGACCGAGGCGCCGGCGTTGTTGATCAGGATGGTGACGTCCTGGGCCTGCTCGGCGGCCGCCGCGACGGAGGCGGGGTCGGTGACCTCCAGGGCCAGCGGAACGGCGTGGGGGTGGGTCACTGTACGGGGGTCGCGGGCCGTGGCGTAGACCTTGGCGGCGCCGCGGTCGTGGAGCTCCTCGACCAGCATCCTGCCGATGCCGCGGCCGCCCCCGGTGACGAGGACGGTGGCGCCCTTGATTGCTGTCATGACTACCTCCGGACCTAGGAAACCGATCGGTTTCACCTCACGGTAAACCGATCGGTTTCCTCGGGCAAGCCCAGAGGGAGAAAGGTCGGTGGCGCGTCAGTGCACCCCTGCCGCGTCCAGGAGGGTGACCACCGTGGGGGCGACGAGGCCGGCGAGGTCGTCGGCCCCGATCCCCGCGCGGGCGCTGGCGCCGTCGAAGACCAGGCTCAGCTGCCGGGCCAGCAGGTCCGGGTCGCGCGCACCGCCGCGCTCGGCCTCGCCCCGGAAGAAGGCCGTCAGGTCCTCCTTGACGCGGTGGGCCACCCGGCTCGCGGGGTGGCTCCGGTCCTTCAGCTCGATCTGCACGGCCAGGTACGGGCAGCCCCGGTACTCGGGCACGCCCCCCTGCCGCTCGACCCGCTCGAAGACGTACAGGATCCGCTCACGCGGCGGACGGCCGTCGTCCGGGGCGGGCAGGAGCATCGCCACGAAGGCGGAGGCGCGCCGCTCCAGGCTCGCCGCCAGCAGCTCGTCCTTGCTCTCGAACAGCTGGTACATGGAGCGCTTCGACACTCCCGCCGCCTTGCACAGCGCCTCGATGCCGATGCCGACGCCGTCTCGGTAGGTGAGCGTGGCCGCCGCCTCCAGCAGCCGCTCCCGGGGGGTTGACTTCACTTCGGTGCCCATGTCGCGAGGTTAACCCGCATCGGGCGCCGTATAAACCGATCGGTTTACTGGATGGGTCACGGACCTCAGGGGTGTCCGGCCGACCGGTGCGGGTGTCAGGGGCGGGGCCGCAGGGGCGGCTGCTCGGTGGGCGGGCGGCCGGCGATGCCGGTCAGCAGGCGCGTGCAGACGTCACGGAGCTTGAGGTTGGTCTCCTGGGACAGCCGGCGCAGCAGGTCGAACGCCTCTTCGGCGGTGCAGTGCTGTTGCTGCATGACGCTCCCGACGGCCTGGTCGATGACGCTGCGGGACGCGAGCGCCGTCTGCAGGTCACGGGTGAACTCCTCGGCGTCGGCCAGTCGCTGGGCCAGCGCGATACCGCCGCCGGCCTGCGCGGCGATCAGGGCCAGGGTCCGCCGGTCGCCCTCGGAGAAGGCGTCGGGGTCGGCGGCGTAGAAGTTCAGCGCCCCGGCCGTGTGGGTGCGCGCCGGGATCGGCAGGGACAGCGAGGAGCGGATGCCCAGGCCGGCCGCGAAGCGCGGATAGGAGCCCCACCGGGTCTCCTCCAGGACGTCGGGCACGTGGACGACCTCGCCGGTGCGCAGGGCCTGCAGGCAGGGCCCGTCGTCCTGGCCGTACTGCTTCTCGTCCAGCTTGTCCGCCACTCCCCCGGTGCTCACCACGGTCAGCGGCCGCTGACGCCGCTGCAGTGTCACACCGCAGCCGTCCACGCCCGTGGCACCGACCGCATCGTCGATCAGGTGCTGGAGGAACTCGCGCAGGGAGGCGGTCTCCAGCAGCCAGTCGATCATGTCCAGTGCGTGCTGACGACGGTCGAGTCGGTCCACCACCCGTCACCTCCCGCGACACCTTCCCAGTCACCCGACTCCGCGGTGTGCTGATACCCCGGTCTCGTCGCTTCCTTGCGCACGATCGCCGTCCGGCCCGCCGGCGCACGGCACCCCGGACGCGCCGAAGCCCCGCCGGGACGCTTCCCGGCGGGGCTGGGGGGGTGTCACGCGGTCAGCGCTGGTTCTCGTCCGTCCAGATCCGGCTGTTGAGGTCCGAACCGCGCAGGACCTGGACGCGCCACGGGTCGATGCGCAGGACGTGGTATTTCGGGTCGGCCGGGCCGCCGCTCCAGAAGTTGTAGGGGTCGTATCCGACGCCGGCCGGACTTCCCTTCTGATAAAGATTCCAGGCGTAGGTCCTGGTCTCCATGTCCTCGGCCCAGGTCGAGACACTGTCGACGAATACGGCGTTCTGCCGGGGATTCCAGTACGAGTACGTCGTGTGGGGATTGTTCGCCAGGTGCGCCACCTTCACCGGCGTCTTGTACGCGGCGAGCCAGCCCACGGGCCTGCCGTCGACGACTTCCCAGATGGGCAGCAGGACACGGGCCCTCGGACGGGACTTCTTGTCGACCGTGATCATGGTGCAGTAACGGATGTCACTGATGTACTCGAAGAACTTGTCGGCGATCTCGGAAAACGAGTCGACCTTGGTCGCCATGACGACGGCTCCTATCTCGGTTCATTCACTCCGGGCCAGCTTGCCCGGTGTTTTCCGGGCAGGGAAGAAGGCACTTTGAAGTGACCGACTGACCCCTGCGATACCGTCCGTTCAGACGTTCCACGCACCGGCGGCGGCGGCCCGTGCGGCGAACTCCGTGAAATCGCGGGGCTCGCGCCCGAGGACGCGCCGTACGGTGTCCGTGGGAGCGGCGTTCTTCTCGTCCCGGATCTGGCCGACGAGGTCGGCGACGAAGCGCGCGTAGTCGGCGGGCACGTCGTACCCCACGAGTTCCTCGACGTACTCCTCGTGGCCCACGGCGACGTAGCGGATCTCCCGCCCGGTGGCCTTCGTTATCTCCTGCGCGGCCTCGGCGAGACTGAGCGCGCGCGGCCCGCTCAGTTCGTACGTCTCTCCCGCGTGGCCCTCCTCCAGGAGCGCCGCCGCGGCCACGGCCGCCACGTCGTCGGCGTCCACGAACGGCTCCCGGCCGTCGCCGGCGGGCAGCCGCAGCTCGCCCGCGAGGACGCCGTCGAGCAGCACGCCCTCGTCGAAGTTCTGGTTGAACCAGTTGGGCCGCAGCACGGTCCACTCGGCGCCGGACTCCCGCACCGCGCGCTCGCCGGCGATCAGGGACTTGCCGCCCACCGGCTCGGTCACCCGGGCCTGGAGCAGCACCAGCCGGCGCACGCCCGACTCGACGGCGAGCTTGGCGAGTTCACGGATGTGCAGCTCGGCGTCCCAGGCCCCCGGCTTGTCCTGCATGTCGACCAGGTAGGCCGCCTGGGCGCCGTGCAACGCGGGCTCCCACGTGGCGCGGTCGTCCCAGTCGAAGCGCACGTCGCCGCTGCGGCTCGCGGCCCGCACGTGGGCGCCGCGTTCGCGCAGCAGGCCTGCCAGGCGGCGGCCGGTCTTGCCGGTGCCGCCCAGGACGAGGACGGTCGGAGCGCTGTCGCCGGTGTTCTTGCTCATCGCTGTCTCCCGGGGTGTTCGGGTACGGACATGGCATGGCCGTGCCCGGGCCGCCCGCCCCGTCGGGGACGAGCGGCCCGGGCACAGGGAACTTCAGTGCGACGGCCCGAGGGCCGGGCGGATCACAGGAAGGGGGTGTCGGGGGCCAGACCGAGGAGGGAGCGGCCGTGCACCTCCATGTTGGAGTTGAACGCGTACAGCGCGTGCAGGGCGAGGCCGCGCACATCGCGGTGGAAGCGCTGGAGGGGAACGTCGCGCATGATCACGGAGGCGCCGCTGGCCTCGTAGAGCCCGTCGACGGCCTCCTTGGCCAGCTGGACCGCGAACGCGGCCCGGCCGCGCACCTCGGACCGCTCCTCCAGGGAGGGCTGGGTGCCGGCGTCGGCGTGCTTCTGCAGCAGCGTGAGCCAGCCCTCCTGGAGCGCCTCCGCCGCGGCGATCTTGTTGGCGGCGGTGGCGGCCTGGATCTGGGTGACCGGCGACTGGCTCTGGTCGGTCCAGGAGGTGTAGGTGATGCCGCGTCCCGGCAGCCGCTCCAGGAACAGCTCCAGCGCGCCCTTGGCCATGCCGAGGAACACGGCGGCGCCGTGCGCCATGAGCAGCGGGATCAGCGCGTAGTTGCGGCCGTCGGCACCGGTGTTGGAGCGGTCGCCGGTGGAGCCGGCGAGCACGTCCATCAGGCCGACCACGCGGTGGGCGGGCACGGTCACGTTCGCGGCGGTCACGCTGGAGCTGCCGGTGCCGGCCGCGGCGGCGGCGTGCCAGTCGTCGGCGATGGTGATGTCGGAGACCGGGACCAGGGCCGCGTGCGGCACCGGGGTGCCGTCCGGGCCCTCCAGCAGGGCGGCGAGGATGGCCCACTGGGCACCGCGGCAGCCGGTCAGCCACTTCCAGGTGCCGTTCAGGGTGTAGCCGCCGCCCTCGGCGGGCGTGAGGGTGCCCGACGGGGTGAAGCCGGTGGAGACCCGGACGGAGCCGCCCGTGAACACCTCCTCCTGGGTGCGGTCCGGGAACAGGCTGATGATCCAGTCGCTGCCGAGCCAGATCATCGACACCCAGCCGGTGGCCGTGTCGGCGCGGGCTATCTCGGTGAGGACCCGGACCTGGTCGGCGACCGGGGCCTCCAGACCGCCGAAGCGGCGCGGCACGGTCAGCCGGAAGACACCGGCCTTCTCCAGCAGATCGACGTTCGCCTCCGGGATCCAGCGGCGTTCCTCGGCCTCGGGACCGTTCTCCCGAAGCGTCGCGGCCAGGCTCGTCACCTCGTCGAGCACCGAAGCGACGGCGCTGTCCGTCGTAGTCATGCTGCCTCCTGAGCAGTCTCGTCGTCTGGGATGCAGGGAGCCCCGGGGTCCGGTCCGTGCGGTGCGCCGGCCGGCGCCCAGATCGCCCCCGCGAAGGCGTGGAAAAGCGCGTCCTTCCCGCCGGGCATATCCCGGGAACATCGCGCGTCTTCATTCTTCCCCAGGGGCGGTCACACCCCGGTAATCGCGAAGTCTTCGGTAATCCCCGTCCCGGGAACGGCCGGACCGCGGAAACGGCCGGGGATATCCGGCCGGGAAATGAAACGGGCCGGCGGGCCCGTGCCGGAATGCCCCGGGCGCCGCCGGACACGCACAAAAGACGCCGCCCTGACCCGACGGGGGTTGTGGCCAGGGCGGCGTGTCACAGGGGCCGTGCGTCCGGTGTCACCGGGACGTACGGCGGGGTGGCCGGAGCGGTCAGACCTCGACCGAGGCGGGCGTGGGCGCGCCGGTCACGTCGTCCGCGCGCTTGCGCAGACCGAGGGTGCTGATCAGGGCGGCGCCGAGCGCGGCGACCAGCGGCACGAACAGGGCCGCCTTGTAGCCGTCGAGGAGCGCGGCGGGCGAGGAGCCGTCGGTGGCCGCGATGTTGACGGCGGCGGCCGCGGACAGGCCGAGCGCGGCACCGAACTGGAAGCTGGTGTACAGCAGACCGCCGGCGACGCCCTGCTCCTCCTCCTCGATGCCCTCGGTGCCGGCGATGGTGAGCGGGCCGTACGCGAGGGAGAAGGCCAGGCCCAGCACGAGCAGGCTCGGGAACATCAGCGCGTAGCTCCAGTCCACCTGGAGCGGCAGCATCAGGGCGTAGGCCAGGGAGGCCAGCACCAGCCCGCCGAACATGACCCGGGCGTTGCCGAACTTCTCGACCAGCTTGGGGGTGAGCGTGGGCGAGAGCACCGTGTCGATGCCGATCACGATCATCGCGAAGCTGGTCTGCAGGGTGGACCAGCCCCGCAGTTCCTGCAGGTAGAGCGTGACGATGAACTGGAAGCCGAAGAATCCGCCGGAGAAGAGCAGCGCGGCGAGGTTGGCGCGGACGAGACCGCCGTGCCGGAACAGGCCGAGGCGCACCAGGGGTGCCGACGACCGGCGTTCGATCACGGTGAAGGCGATGAACAGCAGGAGGCTGGCGGCGACCGTGCCGATCGTCCAGACCGCGTCGACGTGGGAGGCGCGCTCGACGGCGAACACGAGCAGCAGGATCGCGCCGGTCACGGTGACGGCGCCGGTCAGGTCGACGGGCTCGCCCTGCCGGTCGGGGCGGGGCGACTTGGGGATGAGGGCGAGGGCGGCGAGCAGGATGACCGCCGAGAGGATCACCGGGGCGAAGAACACCCAGCGCCAGCTGACCGCGGTGAGCAGACCGCCGACGACCAGGCCGATGGAGAAGCCGCCGGCGGCGGTGCCGGAGTACACCAGCAGGGCCTTGTTGCGCTGGGGGCCCTCGGCGAAGCCGGTGGTGATGATCGACAGGCCCGCCGGGGCCATGAAGGCCGCCGCGACACCGGTCACGAACCGGGCGACGAGCAGCATCCAGCCCTCGGTCGCCAGTCCGCCCAGGCCGGAGAAGAGCAGGAACACGACCAGCCAGAACACGAACATCTGGCGCCGGCCGAAGAGGTCCGCGGCCCGGCCGCCGAGCAGCATGAAGCCGCCGTAGCCGAGGACGTAGGCGCTCATGACCCACTGCAGCGTGCCGGTGGACATCCCGAGGTCGTCACGGATCGACGGGAGGGCCACGTTGAGCATGGCGACGTCGATGCCCTCCAGGAAGATCGCGCCGCACAGCACGAACAGCACGCCCCAAGCGCGCCCGCTCATGCGATCGGTGTCGCCGCCCGATGGGGATTGCACTGTGGACACTGAAGGTCTCCTTGAGAATGTCTGAGGGATGGACCGGGGGGAAATCCGCGGAGTCCGAACACGGATCGGAGAAATCGAGGAAAGGGCTCGATTCCGCGGGTACGCACCCCGGTTACGCGAGAGCCTGCCGGTTCCCACTTGTAACTGTCGGAATCATCCGGCAGGCTGAGGTCCCATGGAAGAAGGCACTTTAAAGTCACCGAGGCACTGCTCGGGTACCGAGGACTACAACATCCTCCAGTGGGACGTGCGCGAGGGCTGCGAGGTCCGCCAGATCCTGGACCGCGTCGCCGACAAGTGGTCGCTCCTGGTCATAGCGCTGCTGGAGAACCGCAGCCTGCGCTTCACCCAACTGCGCCACAGCATCGAGGGCATCAGCCAGCGCATGCTGACGGTGACCCTGCGTCAGCTGGAGCGGGACGGACTGGTGCGGCGTACGGTCCACCCGGTGGTGCCGCCCCGGGTGGACTACGAACTGACGCCGCTGGGCGTGACGCTGCACGACACGATCCAGGCGCTGGTGGCCTGGACCGAGGAGCACCAGGAGGAGATCGCGGTGGCCCGCGCCGAGTACGACGGGCGTACGGAGTTCGGCGAGGAGGCCTCCTGAGCCGGGGCAGCCTCCCGCGGCGCGGTCCTCCCGGGCCGCGGGAGCCTTGCGGTGCGGTGAGCGGCGGGGCCGGTCACGGGACGCGGCGCGGCAGGGGGGCTTCGGCCTCGGCTGCCGCCTGCGACGCGTGGTCGGTCTTCTCGCCCTCCGCGAACCGCGCGGCGTAGGCCTCGTCACCGATCGCGCGGCGGATGCGGGCCGCTATCCGTTCCACGTCGGCCCGTTCGGCGGCGGGCTGGGGGGCGCCGGCCAGTCTGCGGGTGGCGGCGGCCGTGGCGAGCAGGCGTGCCGCGCGGCTCCAGCGGCCGGTCAGCGAGTGCGCCCCGGCCAGCCCTTCGAGGGCGAGCGCCACGGCCCGCGGGTCGCCGGTGGAGACGGCGGCGGCCAGTCCGTCCTGGTGCAGGGTGTACGCCTGGGCCGCGTCGCCGCGCTGCTCCGCGATGAAGCCGAGTTCGGCCAGCACCAGGGCGAGGCCCGGGGCGTCGTAGCGGCTGCGGTTCCACGACAGCCAGGGCCGCAGCCGGTCCTCGGCGGTGTCGAGGTGCCCCTCGCGCCGGGCGCCGAGGGCGAGGCCGAGCGCGGCGAACTGCTCCGCCGGCTGGTTGCCCTGTTCCACGGCGAGGCGCAGGGCGCGGGTGTGCAGGTCCTCGGCCTCCCGGTAGCGCCGCTCCAGCAGGGCGATCCGGCCGAGCCCGGAGAGCTGGCGGGAGACCTCGGGCCACAGCTCCAGGGCCTCGGCGATGCGCAGGCTCTCCCGGTGCAGTTGTTCGGCCTGGCCGTACTCGCCGTTGATCTCGGCGAACACACCGAGCACCTCGATGGCCTTCAACTCCCCCCACTGCTCGCCGAGTTCCACGAAGAGGCGGCGGGACTCCAGGGCGTCCCGGCGCATCGCGTCCAGGTCGCCGCGGGCCATGGCCAGAGCGGCGCGGCTGCCCAGGGCGGCCGCGACACCCCACTGGTCCCGGGTCGCCCGGAACTCCTCCAGCGCCCGGCGCACACTCGCCTCGCCGGCTTCCAGCGCCCCCACGCTCAGCTGGGCGTGGCCGAGGAACCAGGCGGCGCGGATCGAGCCGGGGGTGCGGGCCGTCTCGGGCAGGGCGTGCACGACGTGTTCGACGCCGGACCAGCCCTCGCCCAGCAGGATCGCGAACCCGGCGTGCCAGGACACCGCTTCGGCGCGCCCGGCGGAGGCCCCGTCGCCCTCGACGGCCAGCGCGGTCGCCAGCGACCGGCGCGCCTCGCCGAGCCGGCCGCGCAGGAACCGGTACCAGCTCAGGGAGTTGGCGAGCCGGAGCGCGAGGCCGGCGCCGCCGGAGCGCCGGGCCTCGTCCAGCGCACGGCGGAAGTTGGCGTTCTCCGCGTCCAGCCGGAGCAGCCACCGGCACTGGTCCCCGCCGCTCAGCTGCCGTCCGGCCCGCTCGGCCAGCTCGGTGTAGTACCGCAGGTGCCGCCCGGCGACGTCGGCCGTGCCCTGCTCGCGCAGCCGCTGCTGGCCGTAGGCGGCGACGGACTCCAGCAGCCGGTAGCGGGTGCCCGACGGCTCGTCGCCGCGCAGCGCCAGCGAGCGGTCGACCAGGATCGCCAGGGCGTCCAGGACCTCGTGCCGGGTCAGCCCGTCGTCGGCGCACACCACTTGGGCGGCCTCCAGGTCGCAGCCGTCGGCGAACACGGAGAGCCGGCTCAGCACCGTCTGCTCGCGGGGTTCCAGCAGGCTCCAGCTCCAGTCGAGGGTGGCCTGCAGGGTGCGGTGGCGGTGCGGGGCGTCCCGGTAGCCGCCGGTCAGGACGCGGAAGCGGTCGTCGAGCCGGTCGTGCAGCTCCTCGACGCCCAGCGCCCTGACCCGGTTGGCCGCGAGTTCCAGGGCCAGCGGAATGCCGTCGAGGCGGCGGCAGATCTCGGCGATGCGCGCCGCGGTCGCCTCGTCGGGCGCGAAGTGGGGGTCCGCGGCGGCGACGCGGTCGACGAACAGCCGTACGGCGCTGGCCGACAGCAGGCGCGGCAGCCGGGTCTCGTCCGGCGCCGGCACGTCCAGCGCGGTCACCGGCCAGACGGTCTCCCCGGCGATGCGCAGCGGTTCCTGACTGGTCGCCAGGACACGGAGCCCGGGTGCGGCGTCCAGCAGCGGGCCCAGCAGCCGGGCCACGTCGTCGATCACGTGCTCGCAGCCGTCCAGCAGCAACAGCAGCCGCCGCCCGGCGAGTGCGTCGGCGAGCCTGCGGTCCGGGCCTCCGGCGGGGTCGGTGGTGGCGGCCTCGTGGATGCCGAGCACGGCCATCACCCGTTCGGCCGGCCACGCGGGGTCGCAGCCCTCCGGGCCGGCGGCGCCCGCCAGCTCCACCAGCCAGATCCCGTCCGGGAACTCCCCGGCCAGACCGCCCACGGCCGCGGTGGCGAGCCGGGTCTTGCCCACCCCGCCGGGCCCGGTCAGGGTCACCAGGCGCCGGCCGGAGACCAGGGAGCGCACCTGGGCCACGGCCTCGTCCCGGCCGATCAGACTGCTCACCGGGGCGCCCAGGTTGGTGCGGGTGCGCGCGGCGGCCGGCCGTGCCGGTCCCTCGGCGTCCGCCTGAGCGGCGAGGGCCGGATCGTGGCGCAGCACGGCCTGTTGCAGGGCGTCGAGCGCGGGGCCGGGACGCAGTCCCAGCTCCTCGTCGAGGCGGCGGCGCAGGTCGGTGTAGCTGTCGAGGGCCTCCGAGGGGCGCCCGGCCCGGTACAGGGCGCGCATGTGGACCGCGCGCAGCCCCTCCCGCAGCGGGAACTTCTCGACCCACAGGGTGAGTTCGCCGGCGAGCGCGCCGTGTTCGCCCAGTTCCAGCCGGGCCTCGGCGTACTCCTCCACAGCGGCCAGCCGCTCCTCCTCCAGCGCGGCGGCCGCGGTGCGCGCGAACGGCTGGTCCGCGAAGTCGGCGAACGCCGCGCCGCGCCACAGCGCCAGGCCCTCCGTCAGCAGGGCGGCCTTCTCGGCGGGGTCCCCGGCCAGGCGGGCGCGTGCCACCAGCTCGCGGAAGCGTCCGCTGTCGAGGGCGTCCGCGGGCACGTCCAGGCCGTAGCCGGGCGGCTGGTGGGCCACCAGGGCGCGGGCGCCCGGCTCGGCGTCGTCGAGGGCGCGGCGCAGCTGGGAGACCTTGGCCTGCAGGGACGAGGCCGGCCGCGCGGTGTAGCTGGACTCCCCCCACAGGTCGTCGATCAGCCGTCCGGACGGCACCGCCTCACCGTGGTGGACCAGGAGATCGGCGAGGAGCGTCCGCACCTTCACCTCGGGCACTCGCACCAGTCTTCCCTCGGCGCTCCACACCTCCAGCGGACCCAGCACCCCGAATCGCATGTGATCACAGTAACTCGAAGGTGACTGAGTGTTGACCGAATCTTTGCGCTCCGGCGGTCCGAAGGGGGTGCGGGCGAAGGTCCGAATCCGGCCCGAAGCAAACCCGAAGCACCATCGGAGAGGGTGGGTGGCGGCCCGGAGACCGAGTACGGCGCCACGGACGCACGGGGAGGCGGCATGGCCGAGGGGGATCGGCTACAGCTGGTGATCATCATCGGCAGTGTCAGAAAAGGCCGGTTCGGACCGGTCGTCGCGGACTGGCTGGCGTCCCGAGCGGGCCGCCGCCACGACTTCGACGTCGACATCATCGACCTCGCCACGGCGTGGCTGCCGGACGTCATGTCGGCCGACCGGGACGCGCTCAGACCCCGGGCGGTCCAGGACCTCGCGCCGTGGCTGGGCGCGGCGGACGCCTTCGTGGTCGTCACGCCCGAGTACAACCAGAGCTTCCCGGCCGCGCTGAAGAACGCGATCGACTGGTACGACGAGGAGTGGCACGCCAAGCCCGTCGCCTTCGTGTCCTACGGGGGCGCCTCCAGCGGCCTGACCGCCGTGGCGCAGCTGCGGCAGGTCTTCGCCGACGTGCACGCCGTGACGGTGCGCGAGACGGTCAGCTTCCACAACTACTGGTCCAGTTTCGGCCCGGACGGCCTTCCGCTGGCCCGGGAGGAGTGCGACGAGGCCGCCTGCAAGATGTTCGACCGCCTGGGCTGGTGGGCGCGCGCCCTGCGCCGGGCCCGCGCCGAGGAGCCGTACCGGCTCCCGGGATGAAACGCATGTGACGGAGTGACGGGGGAAGCGATGGACAGTCTGTGGTTCAGGAGGTTCGGGACCGAGGAGTCCCGGGCGGTGCGCCTGATCTGTTTCCCGCACGCGGGCGGTTCCGCCGCCGCGTACGTCCCTCTGCTGCGGTGCCTGTCACCACGGCTCGACGCGCTGGCCGTGCAGTACCCCGGGCGGCAGGACCGCAGGCGGGAGCCGCCCGCCGAGGACGTCGCCGGGCTCGCCCGGCAGATCGCCGCCGCGCTGCGGCCGGCCACCGACCGGCCGTACGCCCTGTTCGGGCACAGCATGGGCGCGCTCGTCGCCTTCGAGACCGCCCGGCTGCTGCGCGCCTGGGGAGCGCCCGCCCCGCTCAGGCTGTTCCTCTCCGGGCGCGGCGCGCCCACCGGGCAGCCGAACCCGCACGACCAGCTGCCGGACGACGCCGCGATCCTGGCCGCCGTCCGCCGGCTCGGCGGGACCTCGGCCGCCGCGCTCGCCGACCCCGACCTGCTGGAGCTGGCCCTGCCCGTCCTGCGGGCCGACTACCGGGCGCTCGCGGCCTACCGCCGTCCGCCCGGCGAACCGCTGGACACCCCGGTCACCGCGCTGACGGGCGACACCGACCCCGTCGTGGCGCCGGCCGAGGTGGCCCGGTGGGGCGAGTTCACCTCGTCCGGGTGCGAGGTGCGGGTCTTCCCCGGCGGTCACTTCTACCTGGACCACTGTACGGACGCCGTCGCCGACGTCGTCGTCGACGGCATCCGGGAAGTCCAGGAAGCGGTCGGACGCTGAGGGCGTCCGTGCCGCTCGCCAGGTGAACCGGCCCGGGCCGACGCCGCCCCGGGCCGGGGCCGCGCACGACGTCCGCGAGCCCGCGCCTCCGGCTCGCGGTGCGGTCCCGTGCGTCCCATCCGTCCGTTCCCGGCCCCGGCAACCGGCCGCGTGATCCCGCCGGATCCCGTCGCCGGCCGCTCCCCCTGCCCGGGCCCCGATCGCATCCGCAGCCGCCGCACCGGCACACCCCCGTACGTACGGGCCGGTCCGTGGGCCGGGCACGGCTGCGCAGAGAACCACGGCGGACCCGCGGACGATCCCGGACGGGTGCCGCCGGATCGACCCACCGTCGAAACGAGCAAGAGGGGCAGTCGTGGAATTCAGAATCCTGGGACCGCTGGAAGTGCAGGCCCTCGGCCACACGCTCGCGCTGGGCGGATTCAAACAGCGGGCCGTGCTGGGCCTGTTGCTGCTGCGCGCCAACCAGGTCGTCGCCACGAGCGAGTTGCTCCGTGCCCTGTGGCCGGACGAGAACCGGCCGGCCACCGCGCGCAAGATCCTCCAGAACGCCGTGTCGGGCCTGCGCACCGCCCTGGCCCGCACCCACAGCCGGGCCCGACCGGCCGAACTGCTCACCCGTGCCCCCGGTTACATGCTGCGCATACAGCCCGGCAGCCTGGACGTCTCCCGCTTCGACCAGCGGGTGGCCGAGGGCCGGGCCCACCTGGAGGCCGGCCGTCCGCGGCGCGCGGCCGAACTGCTGCGGGACGCGCTCGACGAATGGCGCGGCCCGGTCCTGTCCGACCTGGTGGAACAGGGCGTCGACTGGCCGGAGATGGCCCGGCTGCGGCAACTGCGGCTGGACGCCATGGAGTTCCGCTTCGAGGCCGAACTGCGGTGCGGCCGCCATCAGGCCGTCCTCGGTGAGCTGATCACCCTGACCGCGGCGGAACCGCTGCGGGAACGGCTGCACGGGCAGCTGATGCTCGCCCTGTACCGGTGCGGCCGCCAGGCCGAGGCCCTCGCCGCCTTCACCTCCCTGCGCCGCACGCTCGACGAGGAGTACGGTCTCGAACCCTCGCGCGAACTGCAGAGCCTCCAGCAGCGGATCCTGCGGCACGATCCGGGGCTGGTCCTCGCCGCGCAGACGGAGCATCCGCCGGAACCCGTCGCCCTCGTGGCGAACCCGCCGGTCACGGCGGCGACCGAGCCCGCCGCCGCCCCTCCCGGCGCGGCTCCGGGGGCGGATCCGCTGCCCCGCGTGGCCACCCTCGCCGGCTCCTCCTCCGCGTCGGACCTGGTGCTCCGCCCGGAGTCCGGCCGGCCGCCGAGCGAACGGCGTGACGTCACCGTGCTCCTGGTGCGCGCGGCCGTACGCCCCTCCGGGGACCACGTCGGCTCCGGGGCGCAGGACACCCTGCTGCACGACGCCATGTCCGCGGCGGTGGAGCGCATCGCCGCGCACGGGGGCCGGGTCGTGGGGTCCCTCGGGCAGGTGTGGGCCGCGCTGTTCGGACTGCGGGACGACACGCCTGCGGCGGGTCCGGACGCGGTCCGGGCGGCCCTTGCCGTCCGGGACCGGCTCGCGAGCCGGCCGGAACTGGCCGTGAGCGCCGTCGTGACGACCGGCAGCATGCTGATCCGCCGCTCCTCGAAGGGCCCCGACAGCACCGTCTCCGCCGTCGGCGTCCTGCTGGACACCGCGCGGCACATGCTCGCCGAGGTGCCGCCCGGGAAGGTGTACGTCGGCGGCCGGGCCGTCGCGGACACCGAGGACCGCATCGCGTACCGGCGGGTGGCCGGCGGCCGGGGCACCGGCCACGGTCTCCACGAGGCACTCGCGCCCCGCCCCCGCCACACCCCGGCGACGGGCGCGGACCACCATGAGCGGGAGCACGAACTGACCGTGCTGTCCGGCCTGTTGGCGCACTCGCGGCACCGGCGGGTGCCCTACCTGCTGACCGTGCTCGGCGGGCCGGGCACCGGCAAGTCCCAGCTGCTGGCCGAGTTCGCCGGGCAGGCCGGGGCCACCGGCGACGTGCTGGTGCTGCGGCCCGCGTTCGGCGGCCCCGTGGCCCCGGCGACCGCGCTGCTCGACGCCTGGCGGGCGGCCTGCCGGCCGCGACCGGCCGCCTCGGCGGACGCCGCGCTCGCCGCGCTCGTCCGCTCGGTGGCGGGGCCCGGGCCCGAGGCCGACCCGCTGTTACGCGTCCTTCTCCCCCCGGGCCGTGCGAGGCCGGACGCGCCCGCGGGCCCGGCGCTGGAGGCGTGGGCGCGGGTGCTGCTGGCCGGCACCCGGCAGCGACCCGTGGTGCTGTGCGTCGACGACGTGCATCTCGCCCCGGGCCCGGTGCAGGACTGGCTGGAGGGACTCGCCGGCAGCGCGACGGACGCCCCGCTGCTCGTCGTGGCCGGCGCGCGGCCCGAACTGCTCGGCCGGCGCCCGATGTGGGGCGTCGGACAGCACAGCACCGGCACGATCAGCCTCTCCCCGCTGCCGGAGCCCCGGCGCGCCCCGGTCGGACCGGCCGCGGTGCCGCCGCCGCGTGACGGACTGGTCGGGCCGGCCGCGGTGTCGCCCCTTGAGGGGATGGTCGGGTCGTCCGCGGTGCCGCCACGCGAAGGACTGGCCAGGCCGGCCACGGTGCCGCCGTCGCGCGAGGGGCTGGTGGTCCTGCGCCCGGGCGCGGTCCGTGCGCGGCTGCTCACGAGGTGACCGCGGCGGCCGCGACCGCCGCGGTCACCGGCCGGCCGCCGGCGCGATGCCGCGCCGAGAACACGCGATGACCGGGCGGTGCAGCGGGAAGTGGGTGCGCGATGTGCGCCGTCTGCTGTGCTGGACGGCATGGACGATCTCCTGACACCCCATACGACACGTGCCCGGCCGGAGGGCGACGGCGTGCCCGCGTTCCCGCCGGCGCCGTTCGAGGACACCACGTTCGCGGCCTTCGTCGGGCGGGAGTTCACGGCGGCCCTGTCGGCCGGACTGCGCCGGGCGACGGCCGGGACCGCTCCCGCGCACACCGGTGCGCACCGGGTCCCGGACCACGCGCCGGAGCGGACACCGGCCCCGGAGGCCCTGCTGCTGCGCGCGCACGCGCCGCAGATCCTCCGGCGCTACGAGCGGTCCCTTGCGGCGCTGCCCGCGCTCGCCGCCGCCCGGCACCGCCGGACACGCTCGGCGCTGGCCCGCTGGGGACGGCAACTGCTGGACACCGCGTGCGTCCCGGCCGCGGCACGGGGCGCGCGGCCGACACCCGCCGGCGCCCCCCACCGCACCGTCGCACTGCCCCTGCTCATCGACGCGGCCACCCGGTGCCTGCCCTCGGAGGACCCCGCCTCCCTCGCCGTCGTCCGGGCCCTCCTGCGAGCCGGCGGCCTGCCGGGTCACCGCGACGGGGAGGTCGGCACGACCGGCCGGCGCACCTCGGGATGACGGAAGGGGGCGCGGGAGGGGTGGTGGTCGGGGAACGGTTCAGAGGCTGTGGGGTTGCCTCGCCGGGCGCGGGCAGCGGTTTGACCGCGCCGGGCGCGAGCAGCGCTTTCGGGGAGCAGTCCGACAGCGCCTGTATGGCTGGCCGCACCGGGGCGCGAACGGCGGTGACCCGGGGACCGAACCGCCAGCACCCGCCCCGCTGACCACCGCGGACACGCGCGGCGGTGGTCGGGGGCCGGGGGGTGCTACGCCGCCCAGGCCACGCGGTCGAGGGCGTACAGGCATTCCAGGAGCCGTTCCAGCGCGCTGTCGGCCGACGGGACCAGGCTGATCGTCATGGTCTGCGGGCGGCCCGCGGACCAGTCCGGTCGGCGCTCCAGCAGCCGCGGGTCCGCTCCGGCCACGGTCAGCAGCGGCACGCCGGGCGCCGCGCACACCATCTCCTCCACCAGCGTCAGCGCCGCCTCGTCCGCGCGGTCGAGGTCGTCCCAGATCACCACCAGGGGCTCCCGGGTCGCCGCCAGCACGAGGAACTCCCGCTCCGCGGCGAGGGCTTCGGGCGGTACGGGCCCCGGCGCCGGGCGGAACAGCGGGTCCAGCCGGTCCAGCAGCGCGTCCCGCCGCCGCCGGTCGTCGACGAGCCCCGACAGGGCCCCGTCGAGCTTGGCCCGCACCGCCTCGGCGAGGTCGTCCGGGCGGATACCGGCGTAGGCGGCGAGCAGGGCCGCCGGGGCGGGCCAGCCGTCGGCGCAGGGTCCGCAGGTGGCCGCCAGGACGCGGGCGGGGCTGTCCTCCAGCTGCTGCCGGAAGGCCATCAGCAGGGAGGTCCGGCGGTTCCCCGGGCCGAGGACGGTGAGCAGATGGGGCAGCGCGAGGCCGACGCTGCGACGGGTCATGCCGCGCATCAGGTCGAGTTCGCAGTCCCGGCAGTCCGTAGCGGCGCCGGGATCGTGCCACGCCCCGTCGGCCACGTCCTCGACCGCCCAGGCCGGGAGGGGCCCGTCGATACGGCGGTAGGCGATGCCGGGTTCCGTCAGCCGGCGGGTGGTGTCGCACACGCGCACCTCGTCCGGCTCGACCTCGGCGAGCAGGGCCTCACACGCGGAGACCAGGCCCCCGCCGATCCAGGGTGCCGTGGGCCCGGCGTCGGGCCTGTGCCGTACGACGGCGGGTCCGGAGGCGACGGCGGCCCGGGCCGAGATGCCTCTGCCGACGGGGCGGAAGGACGCCGAGGCGCGGCGCAGGCCGGCACGTACGACCGCCGCGGCCCGGACCGCGGCGGCGGCCGCCCGTTCCTGCGGCTCGCCCTCGAACAGCCCCAGCAGCACGGAACCGAGGGCCGACGCCATGACGCCGCCCTCGGCCTCGATCCGCTCCCGGGCCAGCTGGGTCACCGCGTCCAGGGTCTGGTCCAGGGACTCGGCGGAAACCCCGTCGAACCCGGCACCGAGTTCGAAGCGCAACAGCACGACCGTGACCGGCCGGCCCTCGTCGCCTCCGGTCACCGGGACGGCGGGACGGCGGACGGCCGAGGGCGCGAGCGCCTCCACCTCGGGGGCCGGGCGCTTGGGCAACTGCGCACTCGGCACGGGGTGCGGCCTCGCGAGGCCGGGATCCGCGCCGGCCGACCGCGCATCCGCGGGCCGCTCCGCGCCGGGCCCTGGCGTCTCGGACCACTCTGTGCCCTCGGGTGGGGGCGCGGCGGGATGGCCCGGGACGCCGGGTGGGGGCGCGGCGGGATGGGCCGGGACGCCGGGTGGGGGGGCGGCGGGGCGGCCTGGGGCGTCAGGCGAGGTCGCGGGAGGACGACCCGAGGCGCCGGGAGACGTTGCGCCAGGACGACCCGAGGCCCCGGCCGACGTTGCGCCAGGACGACCCGAGGCCCCGGCCGACGTTGCGGCAGAACTGCCCTGGGCGGCGGGCGAGGTCGCGGCAGGACGGCCCCTACCCTCCGGAGGGGTCGCCTCAGGCCGTCCCGAACCGTCCGGCCGCGTCGCGGACCACCCAGTGCCGTTCGGAGGGGACGCTGCGGGCCCTCTCGTGCCGTCCGGCCGCGTCGCTCCGGGCCACCCCGTGTCGTCGGGTGAAGCCGCCCCGACCCACCCCGCGTCGTCTGGCGCGGTCACGGCGGGCCACTCCGTGTCGTCCGTGCGGGCCCTCCCGGGCCGGCCCGTGCCGTCCGGCGCGGTCGCCGCAGGCCACTCCGCGTCATCCGGCGCGGTCGCCGTATGCCATCTCAGGCCGTCCAACGAGGATGTCCCAGGCCACTCCTCACCGTCCGGGCGGGCCCCTCCGAGCCAACCCGCGTCCTCCGGTGGGGACTCCGCCGGCCACTCCGCGTCGTCCGGGCCGGCTGCCGCAGACCACTCCTCACCGTCCGGGCGGGCCGCCCCGAGCCAACTGGTGCCCTCCGGTGGGGACTCCGCCGGCCACTCCGCGTCATCCGGTCCGGTCGCCGCAGGCCACCCCTCGCCGTCCCGGCGGGGCGCCCCGAGCCAACTGCTGCCCTCCGGGGCGGACCCCGCCGGCCACTCCGCGTCATCCGGTCCGGTCGCCGCAGGCCACCCCTCGCCGTCCGGGCGGGCCGCCCCGAGCCAACTGCTGCCCTCCGGGGCGGACTCCGCCGACCACTCCGTGTCGTCCGGTCCGGTCGCCGCAGGCCATCGCGAGCCATCTGACAAGGACGCCCCAGACCACTCCCCGCCGTCCGTTGAGGACGCCCCAGACCACTCCCCGCCGTCCGTTGAGGACGCCCCAGACCACTCCCCGCCGTCCGTTGAGGGCACCGCAGACCACTCCGTGCCGTCTGGTGAGGACGCCCCGGGTCGCCTCGGGGCGTCCGGGTGCGTCGCCCCGGGCCAGCCCTCGGGGTTCGGAGGGGTCGCGGCGGGCCACCCCTCGCCGTCCCGTGGGGGCGCCGCGGGGCGGTTCGGGGCTTCGGGCAGGGGGGCACGGTCGGTGGAGGTGTCGGGTGGGAGTGCCGGCAGCGGGGCGGCGGGGCTGTCGTCGAGGGCGTCCCGTGGTCCCTGTTGCTGCGGCATGAGCGGCGCGGCGGGCCGGTCGTCGCGGGTCGGCAGGTCCAGTGAGGGGTCCTGGACCAGTACGGCCTGCTGCAGGCGCTGGAGATCGGGGCTCGGCTCCAGGCCGAGGTTGTCCACCAGCGCCTCGCGCAACCGGCCGTAGACGGCGAGCGCGTCGGCCTGCCGTCCGCAGCGGTACAGCGCGAGCATCAACTGGCCGGCGGCACGCTCCCGCAAGGGTTCCTGCTCGGCCAGCGACTTGAGGTCGTGCAGCACGCTCTGGTGACCGCCGCACGCCAATTCGACCTCGAACCAGTCCTCCATGACATCGAGGCGCTCCTTCTCGATCGAGGCCAGCTCCGGCCAGCAGGTGCCCTCCTCGACCAGGTCGGCGAGGACCCCGCCGCGCCACAGCGACAGCGCGCCGGTGAGCAGCTCGCGCGCGGCGGCCGGGTCGCCGGCGGCCATCGCCGCCCGGCCCTCGGCGACCCGCTGCTGGAAGACCAACAGGTCCACCTGGCCGGGCGCGACCCGGAGCACGTACCCCGGGCTCCGGGTGAGAAGTTCCGGAGGCGTGCCCTCCGACCGGTCCCCGGACAGCGCGCCCCGCAGGCGCCAGACGGCGTTCTGCAGGATCTTCCGCGCGGTCATGGGCGCGTCGTCGGCCGGCCACAGCGCCGCCAGCAACTGGCTGGTGGAGACCACCTGGTTGGCGTGCAGGAGCAGATAGGCCAGGGCGGAGCGCTGCCGCACCCCGCCCAGCTCGACGAGACCGGAGTCGTCCTCGACCTCCAGCGGCCCCAGAATGCGTATGCGCATGCGTTTCCCCCGTCATCCGCACTCGTACAACGGAAATCACCGCGATTCTCACCGAATCTCCGTACGGCGGTGCAACCTGCTTTCACTCACTGCTCAACCATCACATATCCCTTGGCCCCGTGCGCGGGCCCGGCACCGGACTACGCCGACCCGAGTGCCGCGCCGTCCCCGGCCCGCAACAGGCCGCAGACGTCCCGCAGTCCCGTCTCCAGCTGCGCGATCTGCGCGTCGTCGACCTCGACGGACGGTTCGAAGCGCAGGGTGTTGACGGCGCTCGCCGTGGGGAAGGTGCGCACCCGGTGGCGGCGGAGCAGGTGTCCGGCCAGCACATAGCCGAACAGCCCGCCCTGGGCGGCCTGCCGGATCTCCTCGGAGGCGGACTCCGACTGGTCCCGGAACTCCAGGCCCAGCATCAGGCCCCGGCCGCGGACCTCCGCGACGACGTCGGGGAAGTCGCCGTGCAGCCGGGTCAGCATCGAGCGCAGCGCCTCACCGCGTTCCACGGCGCGCCGGTAGGCCGCCCCGTCGTCCGCTTCGAGGAGTTCCAGGACCTTCAGGGCGATGTGGCAGGAGAAGCTGTCCTTGGCGAAGGTCGAGCTGTGGACGATCTCGAACTCCTTGCGGTACCAGGTGCGGCGCACCAGCATCACGGACGTCTTCGCGATGCCTCCGCCGAGCGTCTTGGCGAGCGTGTAGTAGTCGCCGCGCAGGCCGAGCGGGGAGCTGGCGAGCAGGGTGCCGGTGCGTCCCATGCCGCTCTGGATCTCGTCCACGACCACGGGGCAGTCGACGGCTGCGCAGAACTCCTGTATCTCCCGGGCGAACTCGGCCGACAGTTCGCGGATGCCGCCCTCGCCCTGGACGGGCTCCAGGAGGAAGGCGCAGAAGACGGGGAACTCCCGTTCCACGAGGGCGACCTGGCCGTCCACGACGGCCGGTTCCGGCAGGACGCCGCGCTCCTCGGCGTGGATCTCCTTGAGGACGTCGGGCCGGTCCTGCGGGACGAAGCGGGCCTGGGCGGCGAGGGCGGCGAACGGGAGCCGGTAGCCCTCGTTGTGTGTCAGCTGCACACTGGCGGCGAGCTTGCCGTGGAAGCCGCCCTCCAGGGACAGGAACATCGGTGGCCGGGCCGTCAGTTCACGGGTGCGCCGTTCGATCTCCTCCTCCACGAGCGCGAACCGCTCCGCCGCGGACTCCGGTCGGGCGGTGACGCCGAGGGTGTGGAGGACGGTGTCGGGCACGGTGGCCGTGCCGTCCGCCACCGCCGAGCGCACGGAGTCGCGGCGGGCGGCCGTCTGCGTCAGGAGGTCCGCGATGCGCATGCCCCGGTCGAGTTCGGCGTGCTTGATCGCCGCTTCCACGGCCTCGGCGCCGCTGTTGGCGAAGACGGCGTAGTAGGGCTCGTCGGTGCCGAGTTCGCGGTGGATGATGCGGTTGAGTTCCGCGGCGAGCCGGTTGGCGTAGGGGTGGCGGGAGAACTGCGCGTGCACGGGGGTGCCGCCGTCGAGCAGTTCCTTGGCCCGCGCCACGATCGCCGGGTGGTTGTGACCGAGGAGCACGGAACCGTAGCCGCCGGCGAAATCGGCCACCGGCAGCTCGCCGTCGTCGGTTCGCTGGTACAGGCTGTTCCCCTGCGCGCGCACGTATTCGACGGCCAGCCCCGCACTGTCGAGCACCTCGCGCAGATAGGGCTCCGCCAGCTCGGGCCCGGAAGTCGTCGCGTTGTAGTCGTCCATGGCCAGAAGAGTGCGCCAGCGGGGTCAACGGGCGGTCATCGCGGGGTCATCACCCGTGCTCAGCGAGGGGTGGCGGCGCGGTTACCCGACAGTGGGAGACGCAGCGAAAGGCGCGGGTACGTTGAATGTGTCGGCTGCTCATGCCCGTCGCGGCCCGCCGGCATCCCGTGCAGCCTAATACGGAGAGGGTGGCATGAATTCCGCGTCCACTGACATCGATTCCGTGGCCCTGCGTTCCGGGCCGGCGTCGGAATCCGGGCCGCCGCCCGCGAAGATGCGGGAAGTGATGTCCCGATTCGCCACCGGGGTCACCGTCCTCACCGTCGGCGGCGAACACGTGCACGCCATGACGGCGAATGCGTTCACTTCCGTTTCCCTCGATCCGCCGTCCGTGCTGTGCAGTGTCGGACACGGCGCCGTGATGCACAGTGCGCTCAGTTCGGCGGGGCGATTCGCCGTGAACATTCTCGGCGCCGAGCAGGAGGGGCTGGCCCGGCATTTCGCGGACAAGAAACGCACCCTCGGCGCCGCGCAGTTCCAGGGCGTGGACTGGTCGGCCGGCGAACACACCGGGGCGCCGCTGCTGGCGGGCGCGGTGGCGTGGCTGGAGTGCACGCTGACCGACTCGCACGTCTTCGCCGACCACACGCTCTTCATCGGCACGGTGCTGGCCGCGGGCCAGGGTGACGACGCGGACGGCCTGCTGTTCGTGAACGGCCGCTTCGGCCGCGCGGAGTCCCCGCGTCCGGCTGCGCACTGAGCGAACGGCCGCCTACGGCACCGGCCCACCGGCGACAGCGGTCCCGCCCCGGCCGGGCGCGGCCCCGGCCTCCGGCCCCGTGTACGACGCTGGTCGGGCACGGGGCCGGAGGCGTGCGGGGACGGAGGCGGCCGCTCGGTGGGTCTTCGGACGCCGGCTGCGTGGCCCGTTCCGGGGACGTGCGGGGGCTGGGAGGGCGCCGGGTCGGCATCGCCCCCCGGGTGACGGTGAAGGGTGGCCAGCCCCTCGCCCCGCGAACACCACGGCGTCGGCGAGGCAGGTACGACACCGGTTGCGCTCCGGGCTGCGACCCGTGCGGGAGCCCAGGACCACACCGCCCACCGCCGCCCACCGCCCGGACGGGGGCACGGCCGACTCCGCCTGCCTGCCGCCACCGACACCGCCCGGTCTGCGGAGGTGCCCCGCCGCAGCTCGGCCCGCCCGCCGCCGAGGCGGTGGTTGCCCCGGGCTCGGACGGAGTGGTGTACGCCCCCCGGGGGGGGCCGCCCCTGCCGTCACGTCGTCGCGGACGCGACACCCGCCGCCCGGGGACGTGTCCCCCGGTTCCCGAGGCGCAGGCCGGGGCCCCTGCCCGACCTCTCTCCCGCCCCCCACGAAAGTGCGCGGGGCCGACTCCGACGACCCGCCCCCTGGACGCTCGCCGTCTCGGTCCAAGCCTGACTTCGCCCAGCCGGCCAGAAGACACGGCTGGCCCCGGACCCGCGCCGAGCCAGGGGCCAGGAGCGGACCCGGAGCCAGGAGCGGACCCGGGACCAGAGGCGATCGGAAGCCACGAGCGGAACCGCGGCCAGAGGCACTCGGAGCCACGAACGAGCCCGCGACCAGGGGCGGATGAAGCAAGAGGCGGCCCCATGACCAGCCATGGGGCCCGGGGGCCATGGGGCCGACGCCGCACCGGCCCGGGGCCATGGGGCCGACGCCGCACCGGCCCGGGACCATGGGGCCGACACCACACGGGTCCGGCGCCGTGGGGCCGACGCCACACGGGCCGGGGGCCATGCGGGCGACGCCCCCTGTGGGCCCGGGCCCGGGCCACAGAGGACCCGGCCCCACACAGACCCCGGCACCACACGGAACCCGGCCGCCCCACACAGACCCCGCCACCCCAGACAACCCGGCCCCGCAGGCCCCAGCGCCACAGGCACCCCGGCCCCACGCAGGCCCCGGCACCACAGGCACCCCGGCCCCCCAGAGGCCCCGCCCCCACGCGGCGCCCCCGACCCGTCAGAGGAAGTACGTGCCGGGGTCCAGGCCCAGGAGGACGCGGCCCTGGACTTCCAGGTTGGTGTTGAGCTGGACCAGGGCGTGCAGGGAGAAGCCCTGGATGTCGCGGTGGACGCGCTGGAGTGGCTCGGTGCGGCGGATGACCGAGCCGCCGCTCGCGGTGAAGAGCAGTTCGACGGCCTCCTTGGCCAGCTGCGCGGCGTAGGCGGTACGGCCCCGCATGACGGCCTTGTCCGTGTCGGACGGCTGGACACCGGCGTCGGCCGCCTCCTGCAGGACCCGGTGCCAGGTCGCGGAGAGCGCCTCGGCGGCGGCGATCTTGTTGCCGGCGACGGCCACCTGCTGCTGGGTGAGCGGGTGCAGGCTCTGCTCCGTCCACTCGGTGTAGGTGATGCCCCGCCCGGGCAGCCGCTCCACGAACAGTTCGAGACCGCCCCGGGCCATGCCCACGAAGGTCGCGGCGACACCGGAGAGGATGTAGCCGAGCAGGGCGTAGTTGCGGCCCGTGGCCCCCGCGTTGGCCCGGTTGCCGGTGCCGCTGAGCATGGCCTCGTCGAGCCGCACCACCCGGTGCTCGGGCACGAACACGTCCTGCGCGGTCGTGGTCGAGCTGCCGGTCGCGGCGCCGGCCGTCACGTCCCAGTCGTCCGCGACGGACAGCTCGGCCGTCGGCACGAGGGCGACCAGTTCCTCCTCGGTCCCGTCGGGACGCTCGACGAGTGCCCCGAGCAGGTCCCAGCCGGCGCCCCGGACACCGGAGTTGAAGCGCCAGGTGCCGTTCAGCCGGTAGCCGCCGTCGACCGGGGTGAGCGTGCCGGTGGGGGCGAACACGATGGACACCCTGGCGCTGCCGCCCTCGAACACCTCCTTCTGCGCCCGGTCGGGGTACAGCGCGGCGGCGGCGGTGCTGGTCAGCCACACCATGGTGAGCCAGCCGGTGGACGGGCAGCCGCGAGCCACCTCGGCGATGACCTGCGCCTGCTGGGCCACGTCGAAGTCGAGGCCGCCGTGGGCGCGCGGCACGGCCGTACGGAACACCCCCGCCTTCTCCAGCAGGTGGATGTTCTCGTCCGGGATCCAGCGGCGTTCCTCCGCCTCCGCCCCGTTGCGGCGCAGGGTGGGAACGGCCTCGCGGACCGCGGTCAGTACGGAGTTCAGCTCTTCTTGCGTGGCCACTCTCTCTCCTCGGTGTGCGTGCTGTGCGCGGATTGCCGTCAGACGTCCGAACCCCCCTGGAGGGGCAGGGGGGTTCGCAGGGGTGGTGCGTTCGCCGGTGTCAGTCGGCCAGCAGGCCGTTGTCGGCGACGGGGCGGTCGATGGCCATCAGCCAGCGGCCGTCCTCGCCGCGGCGCAGCACGTCGGTGCACTGGCCGCGCAGCTGGACCGGCTCTCCGTCCGGGCCGGTGGTGTCAACCTTGTAGTCGACGCCGATCAGCGCGACGTCACCGGCGACGTAGGAGTGCGTGACGGTCGCCTCCAGGCTGGGCTTGCCGGCCAGGAACTCCTTGAAGAAGGCGAGCCGGGCCGCGCCGGTGAGGGGTTCGCCGGAGAAGTTCGAGATGGAGTCGTCGCGGTAGAGCAGGTTGAACACGGCTCCGTCGCCGGAGTTGAAGGCCTGGAGGAAGATCTCGTTCTGCAGGTCGGTGTCGGCGGTCAGGTCCGGGTGGTCCGGATCGAAGTCGACGGTGAAGTGCGACATGGGCGGTGGTCCCTTCTGCGGTCCGGGGTACGGGGCGGGCGGCTGGGGGTACGGCGGGCGGGCAGCGGTCAGCGCTGGCCGTACGGGTCGTCGATGGCGTAGCGCCACACCTTGTCCTCGCCCAGGCGCAGGACGTCGACGCCGATGCCCTGGAGCCGCTCGGGCTTGCCGTCGGCGTCGACCGTGTCGATCGTCCAGTCGACGATCAGGAGGGCGGTGTCACCGGTGACGTACTTCTCGCGGGGCACGGCCGTCATCTTCGGCCGGTTCTTCAGGAATTCCCTCTGGTACTCCCGCCGCGCCTCGCCGGTCAGCGGCTTTCCGGGCTCCCAGATGATGACGGCCTCTTCCGTGTAGAAACTGTCGACCGTCTCGAAGTCGCCGGCGTTGAACGCCGCCACATACTGATCGGTGTGCTTTTCGACGTTGTCGGTGAGCTGAGACATGACGAGAGTCAACCTGCCTTCTCGTGACGTGGCGTGCATTCCGTCGGCAACATTAGGGGCGGGCATCAACATGTCGACCATCACCGGGTAATGAGCCGATCTCCTGCCGGGAAGCCCGCGATTACCGGGCGGTTGACGGCTGCTGAGAAGCCGGAGAGCAGCGCCTGCCTACGATCGGCGTGCTTTCTCCGAAACGCCTTTGCCGGCCGGCGACTCCGACCGGTGCGAGCTGGAAAGGGAAGTCGAACGCCATGACGGATCAGCAGCGTTCCCACCCGGTCGTCCGCGGCCCCGGACACGACGAGGACACCGCCGAGGGCATCGCCGTCGTCGGCATGGCCTGCCGGCTTCCCGGAGCCGACGGACCCGACGCGTTCTGGGACCTGCTGCTCCAGGGGCGGGACGCGATCACCGACGTACCCGACGGGCGGTGGACGGCCGCGGCGACCGGCACGGTCCCCGAGGCCGCCGAACCCGGCATGCGCCGCGGCGGGTTCCTCGACGCGGTGGACACCTTCGACGCCGCGTTCTTCGGGGTCTCGCCCCGCGAGGCCGTCACCATGGACCCGCAGCAGCGGCTGGTGCTCGAACTGGCCTGGGAGACGCTGGAGGACGCGGGCGTCCTGCCGCGGTCCCTGCGCGGCAGCCGCACCGCGGTGTTCGTCGGCACCCTGCGCGACGACTACACCGCGCTGCTCTACCAGCACGGCGAACAGGCGGTCACCCAGCACACGCTGGCGGGCGTCAACCGGGGCGTCATCGCCAACCGGGTGTCGTACCACCTCGGTCTGCGCGGCCCGAGCCTCACGGTCGACTCCGCGCAGTCGTCCTCGCTGGTCGCGGTGCACCTGGCCTGCGCGTCCCTGCGGGCGGGCGAGTCCGAGGCGGCCCTGGTCGCGGGCGTCAACCTGCATCTGCTGGCCGAAGGGGCGCTGGCCGAGGAGCGGTTCGGCGGGCTGTCGCCGACCGGGACGACGTACACCTTCGACGCGCGCGCCGACGGCTTCGTCCGCGGCGAGGGCGGGGCGGCCTGCCTGCTCAAGCCGCTGGCCCGGGCGATCGCGGACGGCGACCGCATCTACGGCGTCATCCGCGGCAGCGCGGTCAACAACGACGGTGCGACCCCGGGGCTGACCGTGCCCGACCGGCAGGCGCAGGAGCGGGTGCTGCGCGAGGCGTACCGGCGGGCCGGGGTCGAGCCCGCGGCCGTGCAGTACGTCGAGCTGCACGGCACCGGCACGCCCGTGGGCGACCCGATCGAGGCGGCTGCCCTCGGTGCGGTGCTCGGTGCCGGACGCGGCCACGAGGAGCGGTTGCGGGTCGGCTCGGCGAAGACCAACGTCGGGCACCTCGAAGGTGCCGCCGGGATGGTCGGCCTGGTCAAGACGCTGCTGGCGATCAGCCACCGCCGGCTTCCCGCGAGCCTGAACTTCGCCGAGCCGAACCCGGGGATCCCGCTGGCGGAGCTGGGTCTGCGGGTGCAGGACGAGCCGACCGGCTGGCCCGCGCCCGAGGCACCGCTGGTGGCCGGGGTGTCGTCCTTCGGCATGGGCGGCACGAACGCCCACGTGGTCGTGGCGGAGCCCCCACTGCCCGCACCGGCCCACACGACCGACCCCGAAGCCGCCGATGTCCCCGGCGACGGCCTCGAAACCGCCGACGCCCCCACCAGCGGTGCCGAAGTCGCCGACGCCTCCGTTACCGACCTCGAAACCGCCGACGCCCCCGCCGGCGGTGCCGAAGCCGCTGCCACCGGCACCCCGACAGCCGCCCCCGACTCCGCCGGCACCCCCACAACCACCCCCTCCCCCACCCCACCCCCGGCCCCCCTGCCCTTCGCCGCTCTCGTCCTGTCCGCCCGTTCCGAGGCGGCCCTGCGCGGGCAGGCCGCGAAGCTGGGTGCCGTGCTCGGGCGGGACGGTGCGGCGGGGACGCTGGACGTGGCGTGGTCGCTGGCGACGACCCGCAGTGTGTTCGAGCACCGGGCGGTCCTGCCGGTCCCCACCGACGACCGGGGCGAACTGCTCGCCGCCCTGGCCGCCCTCGCCGGCGGCGAGCGCTCGCCGCGGGTGGTGACCGGGGCCGCGACCGACGCCGGGCTCGCCTTCCTGTTCACCGGCCAGGGCGCGCAACGCGCCGGCATGGGCCTGGAGCTGTACGAGGCGTTCCCGGTGTTCGCGGCGGCGTTCGACGCGGTGTGCGCCGTACTCGATCCGCTGCTGGAGCGTCCGCTGCGTGACGTGATCGCCTCCGGCGAGGGCCTGGACGAGACGGGGTCCACGCAGCCCGCGCTGTTCGCGGTGGAGGTCGCGCTGTACCGGCTCGTGGAGTCGTGGGGTCTGCGGCCGGACCTGGTCGCCGGTCACTCGGTCGGTGAGATCGCCGCCGCCCATGTCGCGGGGGTGCTGGACCTGGCCGACGCGGCCCGGCTGGTCGCGGCCCGCGGACGGCTGATGCAGGCGCTGCCGGCCGGCGGCGCCATGGTGGCGGTGGAGGCCACGGAGGACGAGGTCCTCGCGCTGCTGGCCGGTCACGAGGAGCGGGCCGGTGTCGCCGCGGTGAACGGGCCGCGCGCGGTGGTGGTCTCCGGCGCCGAGGAGACGGTCCTCGCGGTGACCGGGCAGCTGGCCGCCCAGGGCCACCGGACGGCCCGGCTGTCGGTGTCGCACGCCTTCCACTCGCCCCTGATGGAGCCGATGCTGGAGGAGTTCCGCGCCGTGGTCGGCGCGCTGACCCTGCGCGCGCCCCGAGTCGCGGCCGTGTCGACGGTCAGCGGCCGGCCGGTCGCCGACGAGTGGGCCTCGGTGGACTACTGGGTGGAGCAGGTGCGCCGCCCGGTGCGCTTCGCCGACGCGGCGCGGGCGCTGGCGGACGCGGGCGCGGGCCTGTTCCTGGAGCTGGGCCCCGACACGGTCTGCGCCACCATGGCCGACGCCTCGGTGGGCGGCGACGGCACGATCGTCACGGCCGGCGCGCTGCGCCGTGAGCGCCCCGAGGTGCCCTCCCTGCTCGCCGCCGTCGGCAGGGTGTTCGCGCACGGCGCCGGTGTCGACTGGGCGGCCGTGCACGCGGGCCGGGGCGCGCGCCGGGTGCCGCTGCCCACGTACGCCTTCCAGCGGGAGCGCTACTGGGTCGGCGGCACGGCCCGCCCGGCCCTGCCGTCGGCTCCGGTCGCGGACACCCGGAGCGCTCCGGCGGCCACGGCCGCGCCGGACGTGCGGGAGCTGGTGCAGCGGGAGGCCGCCCGGGTGCTGGAGTACCCGGACGGGCAGCCGGTGCCGGCCCGGGCCACGTTCAAGGAGCTGGGCTTCGACTCGCTGATGTCGGTGGAGCTGCGTGACGCGCTGGCTGCGGCGACCGGGCTGCGGCTGCCGGGCGGGCTGCTCTTCGACCACCCGACGCCCGAGGCCCTCGCCGAGCGGCTGGGCGCGCTCCTGGAGGGGACGCGGCCGGCCGTGGCGCCGGAGCCGGCCGGGCCGGCCGGTTCCGAGGAGCCGATCGCCGTGGTCGGCATGGCCTGCCGGTTCCCGGGCGGGGTGCGTTCGCCGGAGGACCTGTGGCGGCTGCTGGTCGAGGAGCGGGACGCCGTGTCCGGCTTCCCGACGGACCGCGGCTGGAACCCGGAGCTGTACGACGGCGATCCCGGGCGCAGCGGGCACAGCACCGTGCGCGAGGGCGGCTTCCTGGACGACGCCGCCTGGTTCGACAACGGCTTCTTCGGCATCTCGCCCCGCGAGGCGCTCGCGATGGATCCGCAGCAGCGGCTGCTGCTGGAGACCGCGTGGGAGGCCGTCGAGCGGGCCGGCCTGGACGCGGAGGGCCTGCGGGGCAGCCGTACCGGCGTGTTCATCGGTGCCACGGCGCTCGACTACGGGCCGCGGATGCAGGACGCCCCCGACAGCGTCGAGGGGCACGTGCTCACCGGTACGACCCCGAGTGTGCTGTCCGGGCGCATCGCCTACCAGCTGGGGCTGGTCGGTCCCGCGGTGACCGTCGACACGGCCTGCTCCTCCTCGCTCACCGCCCTGCACCTGGCGGTGCGTTCGCTGCGGTCGGGCGAGTCGGCGCTGGCCCTGGCGGGCGGGGTGACGGTGATGTCGTCGCCGGGCATGTTCGTGGAGTTCTCCCGCCAGCGCGGGCTGGCCGCGGACGGCCGGTCCAAGGCGTTCGCGGCCTCGGCCGACGGCACCTCCTGGGCGGAGGGCGTGGGTCTGCTGGTGGTCGAGCGGCTGTCGGACGCCGTGCGCAACGGCCACCGGGTGCTCGCCGTGGTCCGGGGCACCGCGGTCAACCAGGACGGCGCCAGCAACGGGCTCACCGCGCCCAACGGCCCCTCCCAGGAGCGGGTCATCCGGGCGGCCCTGGCGGACGCGGGGCTCGGCCCGGCGGACGTCGACGCGGTGGAGGCCCACGGCACCGGCACCCGCCTCGGCGACCCCATCGAGGCGGAGGCGGTCATCGCCACCTACGGGCAGGACCGCCCGGACACGTCCCCGGTGCGGCTCGGCTCGCTGAAGTCGAACATCGGGCACGCGCAGGCCGCGGCGGGCGTCGGCGGCGTGATCAAGATGATCGAGGCCATGCGGCACGGCCTGCTCCCCCGCACCCTGCACGTCGAGGAGCCCACGCCGCTGGTCGACTGGTCCGCGGGCGCGGTGTCCCTGCTGACCGAGCCGGCCGTGTGGCCGGACGCCGGCCGGCCGCGGCGCGCCGCCGTGTCCTCCTTCGGCATCAGCGGCACCAACGCCCATGTCGTCCTGGAGGAGGCCCCCGAGCCGGTGTCCGCCCCGGAGCCCGCCGAGCCGGCCGTGCCGGTGCCGTGGCTGCTGTCCGCGCAGGACGCGGCGGCGCTGCGCGCCCAGGCGGGCCGGCTGCGCGATCTGGTGCTCGCCACGGGGACGCACCCGTCCGACGTGGGGTACACGCTGGCCGCCCACCGGACGGCCCTGCCGCACCGGGCGGCCGTCGTCGGGGTGACCACGCAGGACCTGCTGACGGGTCTCGGTGCCCTCGCCGAGGGCCGGGACGACGCGCGTACGGTGGCCGGTGACGCGTCGGGAGCGGGCCGTACGGCCTTCGTCTTCACCGGCCAGGGCGCCCAGCGCCTCGGCATGGGGCGCGAGCTGTACGCCGGCCACCCCGTCTTCGCCGCCGCGCTGGACGAGGTGTGCGCGGCCTTCGACGGTCACCTGGAACGGCCGCTGCGGGAGGTGCTGTTCGCCGCGGAGGACGGTGCCCAGGCGGCGCTGCTCGACCGTACCGCGTACACCCAGCCGGCCCTCTTCGCGATCGAGGTCGCGCTGTTCCGGCTGGCCACGCACCACGGGCTCGTCCCGGACCTGCTCGCCGGGCACTCCATCGGCGAGCTGGCCGCCGCGCACTGCGCGGGCGTGCTCTCCCTGGCGGACGCGGCCCGGCTGGTGGCCACGCGCGGCCGGCTGATGGAGTCGGCGCGCGAGGGCGGCGCGATGGTGGCCGTGGAGGCGGACGAGGACGAACTGGTCGGCGAGCTGGCCGAGTTCGCGGGCCGTCTCGCGGTGGCCGCGGTCAACGGGCCGAGGGCCGTCGTGCTCTCCGGTGACGCGGACGCGGCGGAGGAGGTGGCCGAGCGGCTGCGGACCCGGGGCCGCCGGACGCGCCGCCTGACGGTCAGTCACGCCTTCCACTCGCCGCACATGGACGAGATCCTCGAGGAGTTCCGTTCGGTGGCGGCGGAGCTGACGTTCCGCCAGCCGGGCGTCCCGATCGTGTCCACGGTGACCGGCCGGGTCGCCACCGCCGCGGAACTGTCCTCCGCGGACTACTGGAGCGGGCAGATCCGCGAGGCCGTGCGGTTCCACGACGCCGTCCGCGAGTTGCGGGCGCGCGGTGCGACGGTGTTCGTGGAGATCGGGCCCGACGCGGTGCTGACCGCCCTGGTGCGGGCGGTCCTGGACGGACCGGCGCCGGCCGTGGCCGTACCGCTGCTGCGGGCGGGCCGCCCCGAGTCCGAGACCCTCGCGCTGGGGCTGGCGACCGCGCGCGTGCACGGCGCGCCGCTCGACGGCGCCACGTTCTTCCCGGGCGGCCGCCCGGCCGATCTGCCGACGTACCCCTTCCAGCGGGAGCGGTTCTGGCTGCCCTCCGGGGCCCCGGCGGACGCCCGCTCCCTCGGGCTGGACCCGGCCCGGCACCCACTGCTGTCCACGGCCGTGGAGCTGGCCGACCGCGGCGACCTGGTGCTCACGGGTCTGCTGTCCACCGCCACCCACCCGTGGCTGGCCGACCACGCCGTCGCGGGGAGCGTCCTGGTGCCCGCCACGGCCTTCCTGGAGCTGGCGCTGGCCGCCGGCGAGCGGCTGGGCACCGACCGGATCGGGGAACTGACCCTGGAGACGCCGCTGGTGCTGTCCGCCGAGGCGGCGGCACGGGTCCAGGTCACCGTCGGCCCGCCCGACGCCGACGGCCTGCGGCCCTTCGCGGTGCACTCCCGGCCCGGCCACGCCGCGGACGGGGACCCGCAGTGGACCCGGCACGCCTCGGGCCTCCTGGGCGGCCCGGCCGCCGCGCCCGCCGCCGGTCCGGCCGCCTGGCCGCCCGCCGGGGCGACGGAGCTGCCGACCGAGGACGTCTACGAGCGCCTCGCCGAGGCCGGATACGTCTACGGCCCCGCCTTCCAGGGCGTGACCCGCGTGTGGCGGGCCGGCGACGAGCTGTACGCCGAGGTCCGGCTGCCCCAGGAACAGCGGACCGGTGCCGCCGGCTTCGCAGTGCACCCCGCGCTGCTCGACGCCGTGCTGCACCCGCTGGTCCTGCACGCCGCCGAGGCCGCGGGCGACGGGGCGGTGCGGCTGCCGTTCGCCTGGACGGGCATGGAGCTGCGGGCGGCCGGGGCCACCGAGCTGCGCGCCCGTATCTCCCCCACCGGCCCGGACAGCTTCGCGCTGTCCCTCGCCGACGGCTCCGGAGCGCCGGTGGCGTCCGTGGCGTCGCTGGCGCTGCGCGCGGTTCCGCGCGGCGGGCTCGCGGTACGCGACGGCGCGGCGGACGCCCTGTACGGGGTGGAGTGGCATCGGCTTCCCTCGCCCGCCGCCGACGAGGTGCGGCTCGTGGCGGCGACCGGCGGCGAACTCCCCGACGAGAGCGGCGCGTTCACCGTGCTGGTGCGCGTCGGGGAGCTCGCCGCCGAGGGGGACGACCCGGCCGCCGCGGCGCACGCCACGGCACGGCACGTCCTCGGGCTGGTCCAGCGGTTCCTCGCGGACGAACGGTACGCGCAGGCCCGTATGCTCCTCGTCACCCGGCGGGCGGTGGCCGCGCGGGAGGGCGAGGAGATCACCGGGCTGGCCTCCGCTCCGGTCTGGGGGCTGGTGCGCTCGGCCCAGTCCGAGCACCCGGGCCGGCTGGTGCTCGCCGATGTGACCGGCCCGGACGACGAGTCCCTGCTGACGGCCGCCCTGGCCACGGACGAGCCGCAAGTGGCCGTCCGGGACGGCGGGTTGCTGGTCCCGCGCCTCGGCCGGGCGGGTGCCGCGAGCGAGCCGGTGCGCCTCGCCGCCGACGGCACCGTCCTGATCACCGGCGGAACCGGCGGTCTCGGCGCCCTGTTCGCGGAGCACCTGGTGCGCGAGCACGGGGTGCGGCACCTGCTCCTGGCCAGCCGCCGCGGCCCGGACGCCCCCGGCGCCCGGGACCTGCACACCCGGCTCACCGGACTCGGCGCCGCCGTCACCCTCACCGCCTGCGACACCACCGACCGCGACCAACTCGCCCGCCTCCTCGACACCGTCCCCGCCGACCACCCCCTCACCGCCGTCGTCCACACCGCAGGCACCCTCGACGACGGCCTCCTCACCGACCTCACCCCCGACCGCCTCCACACCGTCCTGCGACCCAAGACCGACGCCGCCTGGCACCTCCACGACCTCACCCGCCACCACCCCCTCACCGCCTTCGTCCTGTTCTCCTCCGTCTCGGGTCTCGTCGGCACCCCCGGCCAGGCCAACTACGCCGCCGGCAACGCCTATCTGGACGCGCTGGCCGCGCACCGCAGGGCACAGGGCCTGCCCGCCGTCTCCCTGGCCTGGGGCCTGTGGGACGCGACGGGCGGCATGGGCGGCACGCTCGGTGAGGCCGACGTGGCCCGGTGGCGCCGCGCGGGCATCCGTGCGCTCGAACCGGCCGAGGGGCTCGCGCTGTTCGACCGGGCGCTGGCCCAGCCCGCCGCGCTGCTGGCGCCGGTCGCCTTCGACCTGCCCGCGCTGCGCGGCCGGGACGAGCAGCCGGCGGCGCTGCTGCGCGGACTCGTGCGGCCGGTGTCCCGTCGTACGGCCGCCCGCGCGGGCGGTGCGGACACGGGCTGGGCGCAGCGGACCGCGGCCCTGCCCGAGGAGGAACGCGGCGGCGCCGTGCTGGAGTTGGTGCGGGCCACGATCGCGCGGGTGCTCGGGCACAGCGACGCGGCGGCCGTGGATCCGCAGCGCGCCTTCAGCGAGGCCGGGTTCGACTCTCTGACCGGTGTCGAACTGCGCAACCAGCTCATCGCGGCGACGGGCCTGCGCCTGTCGACCACGGTCGTCTTCGACCACCCCTCGCCGCAGGCCCTCGCCGACCATTTGGTGTCGCTGGTGGCCGCTCCCACCGCTCCCCCGGTCGCGGCCCCGGTCCGTACGGCCGCCTCCGCGGACGAGCCGATCGCCATCGTGGGCATGGCCTGCCGCTATCCCGGCGGGGTGGCCTCGCCGGACGACCTGTGGCGGCTGGTCGCCGACGGCGCCGACGCCATCAGCGAGTTCCCGGTCAACCGGGGCTGGGACCTGGAGCGGCTCTACGACCCCGACCCGGCCGCCACCGGAACGTCGTACGTGCGGCACGGCGGGTTCCTGCACGACGCCGACCAGTTCGACCGCGAGTTCTTCGGGATCTCGCCGCGCGAGGCGACGGCGACGGACCCGCAGCAGCGGCTGCTGCTGGAGACGGCCTGGGAGGCGCTGGAGAGCGCGGGACTTGACCCGGCCGCCCTGCGCGGCTCGCGCACCGGTGTGTTCACCGGCGCCATGTACGACGACTACGTGTCGCGGCTGGCCTCCAGCCCGAAGGAGTTCGAGGGTTTCCTGCTCGCCGGCAACCTCTCCAGCGTCATCTCGGGGCGGCTGTCGTACACCTACGGTTTCGAGGGGCCGGCCGTCACCGTCGACACCGCCTGCTCCTCCTCGCTCGTCGCCCTGCATCTGGCCGCCGGTGCCCTGCGCAACGGCGAGTGCGACCTCGCCCTGGCCGGCGGGGTGACCGTGATGGCGGGTCCGAGTGTCTTCGTGGAGTTCTCGCGGCAGCGGGGGCTGTCGGCCGACGGGCGCTGCCGCTCCTTCTCCGCCGACGCCGACGGCACCGGCTGGGCGGAAGGCGTCGGTCTCCTCCTCGTCGAACGTCTCTCCGACGCCCGCCGCAACGGCCACCGCGTCCTCGCCGTGCTGCGCGGCAGCGCGGTCAACCAGGACGGGGCCAGCAACGGGCTCACCGCGCCCAACGGCCCCTCCCAGGAGCGGGTCATCCGGGCGGCCCTGGCGGACGCGGGGCTCGGCCCGGCGGACGTCGACGCCGTCGAGGCCCACGGCACCGGCACCCGCCTCGGCGACCCCATCGAAGCCCAGGCCATCCTCGCCACCTACGGCGCCGCCCACACCCCCGACCAGCCCCTCTGGCTCGGCTCACTCAAATCCAACATCGGCCACGCCCAGGCCGCGGCGGGCGTCGGCGGCATCATCAAGATGATCCAGGCCCTCCGCCACCACACCCTGCCCAGGACCCTGCACGCCGAGAACCCCAGCCCCATGGTCGACTGGTCCACCGGCACCATGCGCCTGCTCACCGAACCCGTCCCCTGGCCCGCTGGCCCCACCGCACGCCCCCGCCGCGCCGCCGTCTCCTCCTTCGGCATCAGCGGCACCAACGCCCACGTCATCCTGGAGGAGCCGCCCGCCGAGGAACCGCGCGAGGAGCCGGCCGGGTACTCCGCCGGCGCCGGGCCCTGGCTGCTGTCGGCACGGGACGAGGACGCCCTGCGGGCCCAGGCGGCGCGGCTGCACGCGCACGTGGACGCCTCCGGCACGGCACTGGCGGACATCGGTTTCTCCCTGGCCACCACCCGTGCCCTGCACGGCCGGGCCGCGGCCGTCGTGGCCACCGACCGTGCCGGGTTCCTGGACGCGCTGGAGCGGACGGCCCGCGGTGAGACGTCGGCGGCGGTGGTCCGCGAGGACGGGACCGTGCCGCGCGGCAGGACGGCCTTCCTGCTCACCGGGCAGGGGGCGCAGCGGCTCGGCATGGGCCGTGAACTGTACGAGGCCTCCCCGGTGTTCGCGGAGGCGTTCGACGAGGTGTGCCGGCACCTGGACCGGGAGCTGGTACGGCCGGTCAAGCAGGTGCTGTTCGCGCCGGAGGACTCCGCCGACGCGGCGCTGATCGACCTGACCGCGTTCACCCAGGCCGCGCTGTTCGCCGTGGAGACCGCGCTGTTCCGGCTCGCCGAACACCAGGGGCTGGTCCCGGACTTCCTGCTGGGCCACTCCCTCGGCGAGGTGACCGCCGCGCACCTGTCGGGTGTGCTGGACCTGCCGGACGCCTGTGTGCTGATCGCCGAGCGCGGCCGTCTCATGCAGGCGGCGCGCGAGGGCGGGGCGATGGCCGCGATCGAGGCGGGCGAGGAGGACGTACGCGCCTCCCTCGCCGGCTTCGGCGACGCGGTGACGGTCGCCGCGGTCAACGCGCCGCTGGCCACCGTGGTCTCCGGGGACGCCGAGGCCGTCGACGCGGTCACCGCCGGGTGGCGCGCCCGTGGGGTGCGGACCAGGCGGCTGCCGGTCAGCCACGCCTTCCACTCGGCCCACATGGCGGAGATCCTCGACGAGTTCCGGTCCGTGGCCAAGGGCCTGACGTTCCACCGGCCGAAGATCCCGATAGTGTCGAACGTGACGGGTGTGCTGGCCACCGACGAGCAGCTGACCTCCCCGGAGTACTGGACCCGGCACATCCGGGAGGGGGTCCGCTTCATGGACGGCGTGCGGCACCTGGCCGGCCTCGGGGTCACGGAGTGGCTGGAGCTCGGCCCGGACGGGGTGCTCACCGCGCTCGCCCGCGCCTGCCTCGACGGCACGGACACCGGTGCGCTGGTGCCGGCGCTGCGCCGGGACCGGCCGGAGGGCGTCGCGTTCGCCACGGCCCTCGCCCGGTTCGCGCTGCGCGGCGCCCCGGTGCGCTGGGAGCGGGTCTTCCCGGGCGCCCGGCGCACCGATCTGCCGACCTATGCGTTCCGGCACCGGCGGTACTGGCTGGACGCGCCCGCCGCGGCGGGCGACGCGAACGGCCTGGGGCTCGCCGAGGCGGACCATCCGCTGCTCGGGGCCGCGGTCGCCCTGGCCGGCCGGGACGAGCAGGTCTTCACCGGGCGGCTGTCGCGCTCCGGGCTGCCCTGGCTCACCGGTCACGCCGTCGCCGGCACCGTCCTGGTGCCCGCGACCGGTCTGCTGGACCTCGCGCTGACGGCGGCGGAGCGCACCGGTGCGGCCGGGGTCGAGGAGCTGACGCTCGCCGCCCCGCTGGTGCTGCCCGAGCGCGGCGGCGTCCAGCTCCAGGTGTCCGTCGCCCCCGACGACGCCGGCGGGCGCTCGGTCCGGGTGCACTCCCGGCCGGACGCGGGCCGCGACGGCGGTGAGGAGCACGGCTGGACGCTGCACGCGCACGGCCGGCTCACGGACACCGCGGGCGGTCCCGGCGCGGAGCTGCGGGCCTGGCCCCCGGCGGGCGCCACCGAGGTCGACCTGAGCGGCGTCTACGAGCGGCTGGCCGAGGCGGAGTACGCGTACGGGCCGCCGTTCAGCGGGCTGCGCCGCCTGTGGACGTCGGCCGCCGACGGCGCGTTGTACGCGGAGGTGTCCCTCGACGAGGAGTGGCGCGCGGACGCCGGACGCTTCCTGGTGCATCCGGCGCTGCTGGACGCGGCGCTGCATCCGGTGCTGCCCGGGGTGGCGGGACCGGGGGGCCGCTCGTGGCTGCCGTTCGCCTGGTCGGGGGTCACGGTGCACGCGACGGGCGCGGCGAGCCTCAGGGTCCGGCTGGCGCCGGCCGCCGGCGACCCGGACTCGCCGACGTACGCCCTGACGGTCTGCGACCCCACCGGCGCGCCGGTGGTCTCGGTCGACGCGCTCACCCTGCGGCCGCTGTCCGCGGAGGCGCTGCGGGCCGCGGACGGCGGGGGCCGCGACGGGCTGTTCCGGGTGGAGTGGACGCCGCTCCCACAGGAGCCGGCGCAGCCCGCGGCCGGTTCGCTCGCCGTGCTCGGCCGCTCCGGGACGGCGGCGTACGGCGCTACGGTCGCGTACGACGGCCTGCCCGCCCTGGTCCGCGCGGTGGACGCCGGTGCCGAGGTCCCGCCGTACGTGCTGCTGCCGGTGGGGGAACACCCGGAGGCGGAGGTTCCCGACGCCGTGCGGGAGGTGACGGAAGGCGTCCTGGGCGACCTGCAGGCCTGGCTGGCCGACGAGCGGTTCGCCGCGTCGCGGCTCGTGGTGGTCACGCGGGGCGCCACCGGCGGGACGAACCTGGTGCACGCCCCGGTCTGGGGGCTGGTGCGCTCCGCGCAGACGGAGAACCCGGACCGGCTCGTCCTCGTCGACGCGGAACAGGACGGCGACCTCACCGCGCTGCCCGGCGCGCTCGCCACCGGCGAGCCGCAACTGGCCCTCCGCGAGGGCACGTTGCTCGTGCCCCGCTGGGCCCGCGCGGCAGCGGACGCCACCGCGCCCGAGTGGGGTGACGGCACGGTGCTGATCACCGGTGCGACCGGCGCGCTGGGCACCGTCCTGGCGGAGCACCTGGTGCGCGAGCACGGGGTGCGGCACCTGCTCCTGGCCAGCCGCCGCGGCCCGGACGCCCCCGGCGCCCGGGACCTGCACACCCGGCTCACCGGACTCGGCGCCACCGTCACCCTCACCGCCTGCGACACCACCGACCGCGACCAACTCGCCCGCCTCCTCGACACCGTCCCCGCCGACCACCCCCTCACCGCCGTCGTC
>NZ_JBEYXJ010000076.1:0-44075 GCF_040645015.1 Streptomyces sp. NPDC046881
CGAGGAGCGGCGCAGCCAGCTCCTCGACGCCGCCCTGGGCCTCTTTGCGCACCGCGCCCCCGAGGACGTCTCGCTGGACGACGTGGCGGAGGCGGCCGGGGTCTCGCGGCCGCTGGTGTACCGGTACTTCCCCGGCGGCAAGCAGCAGCTGTACGAGGCCGCGCTGCGCTCCGCCGCCGAGGAGCTCCAGCACTGCTTCGACGAGCCCCGCGAGGGGGCGCTGCTGCCCCGCCTGTCCCGCGTCCTGGACCGCTACCTGGCCTTCGTGGACGAGCACGACACCGGGTTCAGCGCGCTGCTCCAGGGCGGCAGCGTGGTGGAGACCTCCCGCACCAGCGCCCTCGTGGACGGGGTGCGCCGGTCCGCCGCCGAGCACATCTACCAGCACCTCGGCATCGCCGGTCCGGGCCCCCGGCTGCGCATGACGGTGCGGATGTGGATCACGGCCGTGGAGGCGGCCTCCCTGATGTGGCTGGACGAGGACAAGCAGCCCCCGGCCGCGGAGCTGCGCGACTGGCTGGTGGAGCAGTTCGTGGCCGTCCTCACGGTCACCGCGGGCCGGGACCCGCAGACCGCCGGGCTCGTCGGCGCGCTCGCCGGGGATGACCGAGACTGAGCTTGTGAAGAGCCAGGACACCCCCTTCGAGGGCGGCCCCATGGACGGGCGCGTGCTGCCCGTCCTGCTCGGCCCCACCGGGCACCCCCCGAAGACGTACCGCATCCCCGTCCCCGACCCGGCCGGCGGCCCGCCCACGGTGCTGGTCTACCGCCGGGTGCCGCGCGGGCACAGCCGGCGGCTCGGGCTGCTCCAGGGATGGAAGTACACGTACGACCCGGACGACAGGTCCGGCGGAAGGCTCCGCTGGCCCTGGTCGAAACCGGACGCCACGCCGTCCGGCAAGCCGGATGACGCGAACGGGTGATTCCGCTGCGCCGAACCGCCCAGGCTTCCCCCATCCCCCGCACCGACACGTCTGATTATCGGGTTGCGACGGGAGGCGGAGATTCCGCTCTCCCCGCCCCGGAGGTGATGACGTGTCAGCAAGGCTTCTGCGTCTGGCCGGTACGGCCGCGGTGGCGGCCCAGGCCGTCCTCGCGCCCGCACCCGCCGTGGCCGCACCGGAACCGCAGCGGTCGGTGGCCGAGCTGCTGACGGACCTTCAGCAGCTGTACCGGCGGACCGAACAGGCCACCGAGACCTACAACGCCACGACGGAGCAGCTGGAGCGGCAGCGCGCCGTGGTCGCCCGGCTCGACGGTGAACTGGCCCGGGCCCGGCTGGCGTTGCAGGACAGCCGGACCGACGCCGGGCGCCTGGCCCGGCAGCAGTACCAGAGCAGCGGCGGCCTCGGTCCGTACGTGCGGCTGCTCCTCGCGCCCGACCCGCAGCACGCGCTGGACGAGGGCCATGTCATCGGCGAGCTGGCCCGCGCACGGGCCCGTACGGTGGGCCGGCTGGCCGCGGCCGAGAAGCGCAAGGACGCGCTGGCCCGCGCGGCCCGCAAGGCCCTCGACACCCAGCTGGGCCTGGCCGCCCGGCAGAAGACGCAGCGCGACGACGTCCGGACCCGGCTGGCCGGCGTGGAACGCCTGCTGGCCGGCCTCACCCCCCAGCAGCTCGCCGCCATCGCCCGCCTCGAACAGCAGGGGGTCGCCGAGGCCCAGCGCACTCTGACCACCGCGGGCGCCCTCCCCGCCGACCGCGCCGCCTCACCGGCGGGCGACCGCGCGGTCCGCTACGCCCTGGACCAGCTCGGCAAGCCGTACGCCTGGGGGGCGCAGGGCCCGCAGGCGTACGACTGCTCGGGCCTCACCTCGGACGCCTGGTCCCACGCGGGAACCCCGATCCCGCGCACCAGCCAGGAGCAGTGGGAGCGGTTGCGGCGGGTGCCGTTGAAGGAGCTGCGGCCGGGCGACCTGGTCGTGTACTTCCCCGAGGCGACGCACGTGGCGATGTACGTGGGCGAGGGCAAGGTCGTCCAGGCGCCGAGACCGGGCGGGAAGGTCACGGTCTCCCCGATCGCCGGCTACCCGATCCTCGGCGCGGTACGTCCCGGTCCGGCGCAACGCGGCTAGGGTCAGGTCCTTCTGCCGGATCAGGCCGGCCCCCATCGGCCGCACCACCTGGCCGACCCGCGACACCGGCCGGATCCGGCAGAGAGGCCCTAGCCCGCGCAGAACTTCTTCGCCGCCGCGGCCGCGCCGTCCGCGAAGCCGTTGCGGAAGTTGTCGTTGACCGGCACGCGCTTGAGGTCCTGGACGTCGCAGTCGTTCTTCATGGCCGCGTACCCCGCCTTGTAGCCCGCCGCGTACTGCTGCTGGGCGTTCCTGCGCGCCCCCTGCTCGGCGGTGCCGCACCTGACCTCGGGGCCGCCGGCCTGCCGGGCGGTGACGGTGCCGGCGGCATGGCTGATCGTCGCGGAGAAGGCGCCACCCGCGTCGGTCCGCACAGTGCCCTCGGCTCCGTGGGCGGACTCGATGAACACGGCCTTGTCCGGCGTGAAATCCTCGCCGACGACCTCCAGGTGCATCGGGCCGTCGGCCCGCGAGACACCGCAGGTGGGCGACGCCGCCGCGGCCGGCGCGGCGGCGAGCGCCACCGTCCCCGCCGTCAACGCCGACACCGCCAGGGGGGTCAGCACCGCCAGGCGTACGCGTCGACCCTTCATGGGAACTCCTACGTGGCTCGTCCCCCTTCCGGCCCCTGCCCTCCAGCGTCTCCCCACCGGTGAGAGGTGTCAAAAGGGGGACGGCTCCCGCCAGGCCCCGGCCTCGAAGACCACGATCCCTCGCCTCATTTGGGCTGCGCCCGCAGCGTGCGCAAACTCCGGTGACTGATCTCCGCGGCTTGACACGAGGCTGGGACCAGCTGCCCGGCTGAGCCGGTGGCGCCGGTTCTGCCTACCCTCGATACAGGGGGTGACCAACCCGGAAAAGGACCGCCATGGACCTCCAGCTCAAGGACAGGGTCGCCGTCGTCACCGGAGGGAGCAAGGGCATCGGCCTCGCCATCGCCGATGCGTTCGCCCGTGAAAGCGCACACGTCATCGTCGGCAGCCGGAGCATTACTCCCGAGCTCGAAGGGCTCCACGAGAAGTACGGCGTCACCGCGGTCCCGGTCGACTTGTCCACCGCGGACGGACCGGGCGCACTCGTCCGACACGCGGTGGACCAGTACGGCAGGGTCGACGTCCTGGTCAACAATGTGGGTACCGCGACGCCCCGTCCGAGCTTCCTGGACGTCGACGACGCCGAGTGGCAACGGATCTTCGGCATGACCCTGTTCAGCGCGGTCCGGGCCAGCCGCGCTGCGCTTCCTCACCTGCTGGTCGTGGACGGGGGTTCCATCATCAACATCAGCTCCATCAACGCGCGTCTACCCTTCCCCGTGGTCGTGGACTACTCCGCGGCCAAGGCCGCGCTGAGCAGCCTGACCAAGTCGCTGTCCGAGGAGTTCGCACCGCGAGGCGTCCGGGTCAACGCGATCGCCCCGGGGCCGGTTCGCACTCCCTTCTGGACCGCGCCGGGCGGCTTCGCCGAGGCCACGGCGGCCCAGGCCGGCACCACCGCGCAGGAAGCCATCGATGCAGTCGTGCCGCAGAGCATGGGCATCTCCACAGGACGAGTCACCGAAGCTCACGAAGTCGCCGATCTGGCTCTCTTCCTCGCCTCCCCGCTCGCCGGCAACATCACAGGAGCCGAGTTCACCATCGACGGCGGCCAGGTCAAGACATTGTGATCTCTTGCCCCTCACCGTCAGCGACGTCACGCCCATAGTTCGCGTCGAGGGGCTGAACGCCAGGAACGCCAGCGGCCCCGGAGAACTGTCTCCGGGGCCGTCTGTGGGCCGTGCGAGGGCGGCCGGCGTCGACCGACACCGACAGACGGCGACGGTCGGAGGCCAGGTCGGGCGCCCGTCAGGCCCCGGTGACCGAGCCCAGGTAGGCGGCCGTCTTCTCGGGGTCGTAGAAGAAGTCCTCGAAGTCGGCCGGGTTGTCGAAGGCGTTGGCGAATCGATCCGCCACCGGCTGCAGCTGGCCGGCCGCGCCGATGAGGTTCAGCACGTGCTCCGGCGGCGGCGCCAGCATGGCGTTGGTCCACTTGGTGACGTGCTGCGCGGTGGCCCAGTACCGGTCGAAGGTCTGCCGCATCCACTCCTCGTCGAACGGCTGGTCCCCGCGCTCCAGGATCGACGCCAGGTACGCGGCCGCGCACTTGGCCGCCGAGTTGGAACCCTGCCCGGTGATCGGGTCGTTGGCGACGACCACGTCGGCCACGCCCAGCACCAGGCCGCCGCCGGGCAGCCGGCCGACGGGGTTGCGGACGGTCGGGGCGTACCGGCCGGCCAGCGTGCCGCCGGCGTCGGTCAGCTCGACCTTCGTGGCCCGCGCGTACTCCCAGGGCGTGAACTTCTCCATGAGTTCCAGGGTCAGGGAGAGGTGCTCCGCCGGGTCCTTGACGCCGTTGAAGACGTCGAGCGGGCCGCCGGGTATGCCCTCCCAGAACAGGATGTCGGCCCGGCCGGAGGTGGTCAGGGTCGGCATCACGAACAGCTCGCCGACGCCGGGGACCAGGTTGCAGCGGACCGCGTCGAACTCCGGGTGCTCCGGGCGCGGGCCGAGCCCGTGGACGTACGCCACGGCCAGTGCCCGCTGCGGCTCGCTGTACGGGGAGCGCTCCGGGTCGCGGGCGAACATCGACACCAGCTCGCCCTTGCCGGCCGCGACCAGGACGAGGTCGTAGGCGCGGGAGAAGTAGTCCAGGTCGCCGACGGCCGCGCCGTGGATGACCAGCTGGCCGCCGCGCTGCGCGAAGGTCTCCATCCAGCCGGCCATCTTCACCCGCTGGTCCACCGACTGCGCGTACCCGTCGAGCCTGCCCACCCAGTCGATCGCCCGCTGGGTGGGGCCCGGGTCGTGCGAGCCGGGGGCGGCGACCGAGACGCCGAGCCCCTGGATCTTCGGGGCCTGGGACTCCCAGAAGTTCAGCTGGAGGTCGCGCTCGTGCTGCAGCGCCGTGTCGAACATGCACTGGGTGGACATGACCCGGCCCGAGCGGATCTCGTCCGCGGTCCGGTTCGACATCAGGGTGACCTCGTAGCCGTGCGACTGCAGGCCGAGGGCGAGCTGGAGGCCGGACTGGCCGGCTCCGACGACGAGTATCTTCCGCATGCGGGTGGTGTCTCCTACGGGGGCTGGGGACGGTTCCTGGACTACTCGGGAGTTTCGTCCAGCGCGTGGGCCACGAGGGCCAGGAGGGTCTCGATCACCGAGATCCGCCGCCGCGCGTCCATGATCATGACAGGGATGTGCGCGGGTATCGTCAGCGCTTCCCTGACGTCCTCCGGCTCGAACCGCTCGCTGCCGTCGAAGTGGTTGACCGCGACGACGTACGGCAGCCCGCAGCTCTCGAAGTAGTCCAGCGCGGGAAAACAGTCCTTCAGGCGGCGGGTGTCGGCCAGGACGACGGCGCCGATCGCGCCGCGCACCAGGTCGTCCCACATGAACCAGAACCGCTGCTGGCCCGGCGTGCCGAACAGGTAGAGCACCAGGTCGTCGTCGAGCGTGATGCGGCCGAAGTCCATGGCCACGGTGGTGGTGAGCTTGCCCGGTGTGGCCGACAGGTCGTCGGTGCCCTCGCTGGCCTCGGTCATCAGCGCCTCGGTCTGCAGGGGCGTGATCTCCGAGACGGAGGTGACCAGGGTGGTCTTGCCGACGCCGAAGCCGCCCGCCACCACGATCTTCGTCGCGACGGGGGCGCGTGTTCGGTCCGTCTGCCAGGACTTCAGGTCCTCGTCCGCGGTGAAGGCGGCGAGGGGGGTGCCCCCGAAGGAGGCGGTGGCGTCAGAGACGGCGGAGTCCACTCAGCACCCTTTCCAGCAGAGCGCGGTCCGGGCGGCCGGTGCCGTGACCGGTTCCGGTGCCGTACACACGGATCTTTCCCTGGTCCGCGAGGTCGCTCAGGAGCACGCGGACCACGCCGAGCGGCATCTTCAGCAGCGCGGCGATCTCGGCCACCGTGCGCATACGGCGGCACAGTTCGACGATGGCCCGCATCTCCGGCATGACCCGGGTGGCGAGCGAGCCGTTCGTCAGTTCCCTGCGCTCCTCGGGGGCCTCCAGCGCGGCCACGAACGTCTCCACGAGGAGGACGTGGCCGAAGCGGGTACGGCCGCCGGTGAGCGAGTAGGGGCGGACGCGCGCGGGTTTGCGTTCGCCGCCCCGGACGGGCAGTTTCGGTGTGCCGCTCATCGGGCGCTCCCCGTCGACTCGGCCTCCAGGGACTTGCGCAGTTCGCTGCGCAGTTCGGGCGTCAGCACGTGGCCGGCGCGGCCGACGAAGAGCGCCATGTGGTACGCCACGACGCTCATGTCGCACTCGGCGGAACCGTGGACGCCGAGCAGCGAGCCGTCGCTGATCGACATCACGAACAGGCTGCCCTCCTCCATCGCGACCATCGTGTGCCGGACCGCGCCGGAGTCCATCAGCTTGGCGGCTCCGACGGTGAGGCTGCCGATGCCGGAGACGATGGTGGCGAGGTCGGCGGCGGAGCCCCGGGGGCCCTTCGCCGGGCGGGCCTGGCGGGACTGCTCGGTGTGACCCGGGTCGGACGAGAGCAGCAGCAGGCCGTCGGACGAGACCACGGCGACGGACTGGATGCCGGGTACTTCCTCGACCAGGTTGGTCAGCAGCCAGTGCAGGTTTCGGGCTTCACTGCTCAGTCCGTAGGTAGTGGGCGCGGTCAACTGCTTGCCTCCTCGGCTGTGCCCCCCGTGGCTTCTTCGGCGTGTGCGTGGCTGGTCGGCCGCTTGGTGCCGGCCGTCTGTTCGGCGATCTCCGCCTCCACGTCGCGGTAGCCGGCCTGGGCGCCGCGGCGGAAGCCGCCGAGCCTGCGGCGCAGGGCCTCCGCGTCCACGGACGTGCTGCGCTGGCGGGGCGGGGCGGTTGGTGCGGTGATCTTCGGTGTGCGCTTGGGGAGGCCCTTGCTGGTGAGCCGCTCCTCCGCCTCGGCCTCGGCCTCGCCCTCGGCAGTGTCGGTGTCGTCGGCGGCGGGTGCCGGGGCGTGCGGACGGTCCGCCTCCGCGGGCGCCCGATCCACCGGTGCGTCCGGGAGGAGGAGTTCCATCGTCGTCTCGGCGTGGGTCTCCGCCGGTGCCTTCGGACGGGTCTCCGTGTCCTCGGCGGGCTGGGCGGCCTGCTCGTGGGCCTCCTCGGGTGACGGTTCCGGTGCCTGCTCCGACGGCTGTTCCGGTCCCTGTTCCGACTGCTGTTCCGGTGCCTCCTCGGCGGCCTCCCGTACCGCCTGTTCCGCCAGCGTGACCAGGGGGTCCTGGTGCTTGCGGGCGGGCAGGACGTTGGAGTTGGCCTCCGCGTCGGCGCCGGGGAGGGTGAAGGTGCCGGGGGCGCCGGGGGCCGTCCGGGGCGGGAGGGCGGCGGGCGGGGCCTCGACGAGCAGGCCAGCCGGGAGCACCACCACCGCCGCGATGCCGCCCTGCTTCTGTTCGCGCAGCTGGACGCGGACGCCGTGGCGGTGGGCGAGGCGCGCGACGACGTACAGGCCGAGGCCGAGACCGTCCTCGCCCTCCTGGTCGTAGAGGGACTCGGGGTCGAAGTCGGCGAGGCGGGCGTTGAGGCGGGCCAGGCGGTCCTCCGCCACGCCGATGCCCTCGTCCTGCACCGACAGCATGACCTCGCCCGACTCCAGCAGCCAGCCGGAGACCTCGACCGGCAGGTCCGGCGGGGAGAACGCGGTGGCGTTCTCCATCAGTTCGGCCAGCAGGTGGGAGAGGTCGTCGGCGGCGAAGCCGGCCACGTGCGCGTGCGGCGGCAGGGCGGCGATGCGGACCCGCTCGTACCGTTCGATCTCGCTGACCGCCGCCCGGACCACGTCGACCAGCGGCACCGGGCCGGGGTGCTGCTGGACGTGCTCGGTACCGGCGAGGACCAGGAGGTTCTCGCTGTGCCGGCGCATGACCGTGGCGAAGTGGTCCAGCTTGAACAGGGTGGCGAGGCGCTCGGGATCCTGTTCCCGGTCCTCCAGGCCCTCGATGACCGCCAGCTGGCGCTCGACCAGGCCCAGGGTGCGCAGGGCCAGGTTGACGAAGGTGGTGCCGATGCTGGTGCGCAGCCGCTCCAGCTGGGCGGCGGAGTCGGCGAGTTCGGCGCGCAGTTCCTCGCGGGCGTCGGCCATCTTCTGGCGCTGGCCGACCAGGTGCTTGCGGTCGGTCTCCAGGGTGGCCACGCGCTCGTGCAGCGCGACGGCGTGGGCGTGCAGGGCGTTGACCGAGCGGACCACCTGGGCGAACTCGTCGTTGCGGCCCGTGAAGGCGATCGGCTCCTGGCCGGCCGGGTCCTCGGCCTCGGCGAGGCGGGCCGAGCCGCGGCGCAGCACCGACAGGGGGCGGGTCAGGCTGCGGGCCATGCCGGTGGCGACACCGACCGCGACCAGCATCAGCACGCCGAGGACGGCGATCCGGATCTCCAGGGCGGTGACGTCGTCGTCCCGGAGGTGGGCGAGGTCCTTGGTGCGGTGGTCGTAGAGCGCGGACTCGGCGCCGCGCATCAGGTCGACGCGGGCGGACAGGGCCGCGTCCAGCTTCTTGGTGCTGGTGGTCAGCTCGCTGTCGGCCAGGGTGGGCTGGTCGGTGAGCGCGGACAGGTACTTGTCCGCCGAGTTGACCTCGGGGCCGGTGACCGTGGAGTCGTAGGAGTCGACGGCGGCCTTGGGCGCGGTCTCGCGGAAGCCGGCGAGGGCCGCGTCGGCGCGCAGCCGGGCCTGCTGGGCCGCGGCGGTGAGCGCGTCGCGCTGCTTGCGCTCCGTGTCGGTGCTGGTGGCGGACGTGCTGGGCAGGCCCGTGGTGGGGTCGATCACCGTCTGGGTGCGGGACGGGACGTTCAGCGCGGCCAGCAGCAGGCCGCGGGCGGCGGCGGACTGCTGGACGGCCGAGTCCAGTTCGGCCAGGGCGTGCGTGCCGGAGCCGGCCCGCGGGGGCAGCTGCTCGGCCAGCTGCTCGGCGAGCCGGTGCAGTTCGGTGATCGTCGCCGAGTAGGCCTGGTGGGTCCGCAGGGCGTCGGTCTTGCCGGTGAGGGCGGCCCGGCGCAGCGCGTCGATGCCGTCGAGGGCGGTGCGCAGGCGCGCCGGGGTGTCGGTGTCGGCGCGCAGCTCCTCCACCTGCCGGTCCACCCGGGCGCTGCGGTCCTCGGAGGGCGCCTTGGACTTGGGGCGGCCGGCCGCGACGTAGGAGGTGACCTCGTCGCGTTCGTCGGCGAGGGAGTGCGCGAGGGTGAGCGCGTCCTGGGTGCGGCCGGCGAGCGTCACCAGGTCCTGGGAGTCGCCGACGTCCTGGGAGGCGCTCAGCAGCGCGGGTGCGCCTGCCCCCGCGACGGCCGCGGCCACCACGGCGACGGCGACGATCAGCCGGGTACGCACATGGGTGGGGCGGCCGGAGCCCACGGGGGTCTGGGGAACGGTCCCCTCGGGGGCCGTCTGCCTGCCTGTGCGCCGAGGCCGCTTCTTCTGCACCGGTGCTCGCATTCCTGAACTCGTCTACCCAGGGGCCCGGGTGGCGCCCCGTCAGCTCGGTGCCAAGTGGTGCGTACACCCGGTTCGTACGGTTCCCGACCCTCCCAGTGCCGGTGGGCAGTGGTCGCGCATCACCTGACCCGCCACCCGAAGGAGTGAACATCGGAGGGGAGTTGGCGGGCAAGTTCCCGTGGCGTGTGCGGGGGTCTTGCGCGGCGGGCCGGTTGGACGCGCGCGGCAGGCTTTGGCAGTATTCGCCGCCACGCCTTCCCGGAGTGGATCATTCTCGCCCAAACCAGGCGCCTGACCTGCGAGGCCGCGGGAATGCGCCGGTCCTTGCCAGCCTTTGGGGCATGGTGTGAAGGCCTCGTGCAGACTGGCTGGATGCGCACTGATCTCGTTTCGGAACCCGGCGACGCGACCCGCCCCAACGAGGACTTCGCCGGTGTCGGACTACCCGCCTCCGGACAGGGAGGTTGCGTGATCGTCCTGGACGGAGTCACTCCGCCCGGCGGCGGGACGGGCTGTCTGCATTCCGTTCCCTGGTTCACCGCGCGACTGGGCGGTGCGCTGACCGAACTGACCGTTTCCGACCGAGATCTGACGCTCTCGGAGATTCTCGCGCGGGCGATCGGGCGCACCGCCCGGGCCCACGCGGACACCTGTGACCTTTCTCACCCGCGGACCCCTCAGGCAACCGTCGTCCTCGCCCGCTGGTCCGCCGCCGAGGTCGAGTACCTGGTGCTGTCCGACTCGGTGCTGCTGGTACGGGGGCCCGACGGCGCGGTCAGCCCGGTGCTGGACGACCGGCTGGCCCGGCTGCCCCGCGCCGCGCTCGCCACCGACGCCCTGGTCGACGCGCACCTGCGCAACAAGGAGGGCGGCTTCTTCACGGCCGCCGCCGACCCGGCCGTGGCCGCCCGGGCGGTCACCGGCGTGCTGCCCCGGCGCGAGGTCCGGGCGCTGGCCGCGCTGACGGACGGCGCGACGCGCTGGACGGAGAAGTTCCGCGAGGGCGACTGGACGGCGCTGTTCGACGTGGTCGCGAAGGAGGGCGCCCGGTCGCTGGTGGAGCGGGTACGGGAGCTGGAGGCGGCGGACCGGGAGGAGCGGGCGTTCCTGGGGCGGAGCAAGACGCACGACGACGCGACGGTGGTGTACGCGGAGCTGTGAGGCCGGGGCGCCGTGACGGGGTCCGCCACGGCGTTCACTTGGCCATGACGCCGTTCAGCTCGTGGAGCAGCCGGGCCAGCTCGGCCACCTCGCTGCGGTCCCAGTGGGCGAGCTGGCGGACGTAGCGGGCGCGGCGGGCCTCGCGGACCGTGCCGACGCGGCGGCGGCCCTCCTCGGTGAGGGTGACGAGCCAGGCGCGGCCGTCGGCGGGGTCGGGTTCCCGGGCGATCAGGCCCAGCTCCTCCAGGGCGCGCAGCTGGCGGGACATGGTGGCCTTGCCGACGCCGATGTAGGCGGCGAGTGCCGTGGCCCGCTGGCCGCCCAGTTCGTCCAGCCGGATGAGCAGGCCGTAGGCGGAGGACTCCAGGTCGGGGTGGACCTCCCGGGCCATCTCGCCCTGGTTGGCGCGGGCGCGCCGGAGCAGCACGGTCAACTCGCGTTCCAGCGCCAGGAATTCCTGGTCTGCACCACTGGGTGTCAGCTGGCCGGCGACGCCGTTGGCGCCGCCGTTTCCGTCCTCGTGCACGTCAGCACCCCTGATCGGTTTCGCGGTGGTGAAAGTTTCTGTCAAAAGTCGTCATTGCCGCAGCTCTGTAAGTATTTCGCAGGCGTAGACCAACGGCGTCGTCCGGACCCTCTTCCCACGCCGTATCTACGTGCGTAGCTTCTTTACCACGTCGTTACTGGCATGCCCACGCCAGTGGACGGCGTTCCGCGCCACGAGCCCCCCACACCGCTCCCTCCTCCCCCACTCCACTCCCCGGAGGCACGCATGCCCGTGCGCAGACCCGGCTCCTTCCGCCCGCGCCCCCTCTCCGTCCTCCTCACGGCGCTGCTCGCGGCGCTCTTCCTCGGCCTCCCGCTCACCTCCGCCCGGGCCGCGGGCACGCCCGCCCGCGGCTCCGCCTCCATGGGCATGGGCGTCCTCGCCCACGACGGCCGGGACGGCACGCCCAGCACCGGCGACGCCACCCAGACCGAGGGCGTCGACGTCTCCGCCCACCAGGGCAACGTCGCCTGGTCGACGCTGTGGGGCAGCGGGGTGCGCTGGGCGTACACGAAGGCCACGGAAGGCACGTACTACACGAACCCCTACTTCGCCCAGCAGTACAACGGCTCCTACAACGTCGGCATGATCCGCGGCTCGTACCACTTCGCCACCCCGGACACCACCAGCGGCGCCACCCAGGCCAACTACTTCGTGGACCACGGCGGCGGCTGGTCCCGGGACGGCAAGACCCTGCCCGGCGCCCTGGACATCGAGTGGAACCCGTACGGCGCCGCCTGCTACGGCAAGACCGCGAGCCAGATGACCGGCTGGATCGCCGACTTCGTCAACACCTACAAGGCCCGCACCGGCCGGTATCCGGTGATCTACACGGCCACCAGCTGGTGGACCCAGTGCACCGGCAACTACGGCGGCTTCGCGGCGAACAACCCGCTGTGGATCGCCCGCTACGCCTCCGATCCGGGGACGCTGCCGGCCGGGTGGTCGTACTACACGATGTGGCAGTACACCTCCTCCGGGCCGACCGTCGGCGACCACGACAAGTTCAACGGCGCGCTCGACCGGGTGCAGGCCCTGGCCCTCGGCTGAGGAGTCCCCGGTGGCCCGGGCCGGACGGGGCCACCGGGTCCGCCGCGCTGCGTTGGTGCTCCGCGCCGCCCGGGATCATGCTGGTCAGGAGAGCCTGCCGAGCAAGGGCGAGATGAGCGGCGATGGAGCGACAGTCGACGTACACGGCCACGGCCACCATCGATGAGCGGGGCATCCTGACCGGCTGGAGCGAGGGCGCGCGGCGGCTGCTCGGCTACGACTCGCCGGCGGTGCTCGGCCGGCCCGCCACCGGGCTGCTCGCCGGCGAGCACGCGGCGGTCCGGCGGGCGCTGACCGGCCGCACCCGCTGGAACGGCACCGTCCCGCTGCGCCACCGGGACGGCCGGCTGCTGGAACTGGACGTGCTCGCCCACCGCCGGACCTCGCCGGGCGGGACCACCGACTGGCTCGTGGTGAGCGCCGTGTCGGCCCGCGTCCAGCCGCCCCGCGGCGAACCGCTGGAGGAGTGGACGTTCCTCCAGTCCCCCTTTCCCCTGGCGATCTTCGACGCGGAGCTGCGTCTGGTGCGCGCCAACCGCCGGCTGGAGCACGCCCTCGCCCTGCCCGAGGCGGCGATGCGCGGGCTGGGCCTCGCCCACATCGTGCCGGGGGCCGCGAGCGAGGAGGCCGACCGGGCGATGCGGCTGGCGCTGGAGTCCGGCCGGCCGCAGGAGGCGCCGGGCCGGCTCGGTGCGGACCTCGGCCGGACCACCGTCCTCACCCCGCTGAAGGACGCCGACGGCCGGGTCCGGGCCGTCTGCCTGTCCGTGCCGTCCCAGGAGACCGCCGCCCCGCCGCGCCCCCCGGACGAGGCCGGCCCGCCCGCCGGGACACTCGGCGACCAGGCCCGTGCCGCGCAGGAGCTGGGCGAGGTCACCGTCCCCCGGCTGGCCGACGTCATGGCGGTCGACCTGCTCGACTCCCCGCGGACCACCGGCGAGGCCGCCGCCCCGGAGCAGGTCGTCCTGCGCCGGGCCGCCCTGCGCGCGGTCCCGGACGGCGACCGGCCGGGCCAGGGCACCGGCGTCGGCCAGACCGTCGTCTGCCCGGCCGGCTCACCGGCCGCCCGCTGCCTGGCGTCGGCCCGGCCGCAGCTGTACGACACGGCGGACCCGGACATCGCCGAGTGGGCGGCGCTGGACCCGGGCGCCGCGTGGCTGCGCGCGTCCGGCGCACGCTCCCTGCTGGCGGTGCCGCTGCTCGCGCCGGGCGGCACCCTCGGCGTCGCCCTGTTCGGCCGGCTCCCGGAGCGGGGGCCCTTCGGCCCGGAGGAGCTGCGGCTCGCCGAGGAGTTCGCCGCGAAGGCGGCCACCGGCATCGAGCAGGCCCACGGCTACCCCCGGTCCCGCACCACCACCATGGCCCTGCAGCGCAGCCTGCTGCCGCACACCCTGCCCGAGCAGGGCGCGCTGGAGATCGCCACCCGCTATCTGCCGGCCGCGACCCGGGCCGGCGTGGGCGGCGACTGGTTCGACGTGATCCCGCTGTCCGGGGCGCGGGTGGCGCTCGTGGTGGGCGATGTGGTGGGCCACGGGATCCGGGCCTCCGCCACCATGGGCCGGCTGCGCACGGCGGTGCGCACCCTGGCCGACGTCGACCTGCCGGCCGACGAGCTGCTCACCCACCTGGACGACCTGGTGCTGCGGCTGGCCGCCGACGAGGGCAGCGCCGACCCGGGTGCCGACACCGCCGGCGGCATCGGCACCACCTGCCTGTACGCCGTCTACGACCCGGTCTCGCGCCGGTGCTCGGTGGCCCGGGCCGGGCATCCGCCGCCCGCGGTGGTGAGCCCGGACGGCACCGTCCGCTTCCTCGACGTGCCCGCGGGGCCGCCGCTCGGGCTCGGCGGGCTGCCCTTCGAGGCGCTGGAGGCGGAACTCCCCGAGGGCAGCCTGCTGGCGCTGTACACCGACGGGCTGCTGGAGGCCCGTGACCACGACATCGACGAGGCCCTGGACAAGATGTTCGCCGCGCTCGGCCGCCCGGCGCAGTCCCTGGAGTCGGTGTGCGACCGGGTCCTGACCGAGCTGCTCAGCCACCGCCCCGACGACGACATCGCCCTGCTGGTGGCCCGTACCCGGGCGTTGCACGAGGACCTGGTCGCCTCCTGGCAGCTGGACGACCAGCCCACCGTGGTGGCGCTGGCCCGCCGGTACGCCACCCAGCAACTGTCCGCCTGGGGCCTGGAGGAGGCCGCGTTCACCACCGAGCTGATGGTCAGCGAGCTGGTCACCAACGCCATCCGCTACGGCCGCCCGCCCATCCGGCTCCGGCTGATCCACCACGGCACCAAGCTGATCAGCGAGGTCTACGACTCCAGCGGCACCACCCCGCACATGCGCCGGGCCCGGATCTTCGACGAGGGCGGCCGGGGCCTGCTGCTGGTCGCCCAGCTCGCCCAGCGCTGGGGCACCCGGCACGACCGGGTCGGCAAGACGGTGTGGGCGGAGCAGTCGCTGACCGCGCTGTGACCCGCCCCGCCCCGCCGTGGGCGGCGGGGCGGGGCGGGGCGCTGCGAGCGGGGCCGCGTGACCCTAGTCGTCCCAGTCGTCGGAGTAGATCCACTTGCAGACGTACTCGTGGTACCCGTGATGCCACCAGCAGTAGTAGTACTTGTGGTGATGGTCGTGGTGGTGGTCGTGGTCGTGGTGTGCCGGGGCCTGGGCGACCGTCGGCGTCCGCTGCGCGGGGGCCGCGCTCGCGGAGACGGCCGGCAGCATCACACCGGCGGCCACCGCACCGGCCGAGACGGCGAGCGCGGCCAGCCGTACGCCCCGCTTCGAGCGGCGGTTGCCGAGGTTCTCGTCGGTCTGCTTCATGGCTTTCTCCTCCTGGTGTCGCGGGGCCTTGTCGGTGTCCGGTGGTTCCGGTGCGGCCCGTGCTTCCAGTAGGCCGCAGCGGCACGGAGGGGGCATGTTCCGAGGACTCGGGACTTGACGGAGGAACCCGGCGCAGGAGAATGCGCCGCTAGCGGGGCGCCCGGAGCACGGGGCCGGCCCAGCCGGGCGGCTCCGGCGGAGGCCCGGATGCCCCGGCCGGGCCCGCCCGCAGGTCCGCGGGCAGCGGCACCGGCGCCGGCGCGGGGTCGCGGGGGCCGGCCTCGACGACGGCACCGCGCAGGGCCGCCACGAACTCCAGGCAGGTGCCGTAGCGGTCGTCGGGGATCTTCGCCAGGGCCCGGTGCAGCACCTGGTCCACGCCGGCCGGGATGTCCGGCCGCTCCTCGCTCACCGCGGGCGGCGGGTCGTACTGGTGGGCCCAGAGCAGCTCCAGCTGGTCCGTCCGGCGGAAGGGCGGGGCGCCCACCAGGGTCTCGTGGACCACACAGGCGAGGCTGTACTGGTCGGACCGGCCGTCCACCGGGCGGCCGGCGATCCGCTCGGGCGCCACGTAGTCCAGCGTGCCGACGAACTCGCCCGCCGTGGTGAACCCGGTGAGCGACAGCGACTTCTTCGCCAGACCGAAGTCGGTGAGGTAGACGTGCTCGGGGTGGTCGCTGTCGACGCCCTTGGCGACCAGCACGTTGCCCGGTTTGACGTCCCGGTGCACCAGGTCGCGGGCGTGGGCCGCGTCGAGCGCGGAGGCCAGCTGGGCGGCGATGCGCAGCACGGCCGGCACCGGGAGCGGGCCCTCGCGGTCGAGCAGGGCGCGCAGGTCGAGGCCGCAGACGAAGCACATGGCGATGTACAGGACCCCGTCGGCCTCGCCGGCCTCGAAGACGGGCACGATGTTGGGGTGGTCGATGGCGGCGGCCACCCGGGACTCCTGGGCGAAGCGGCTGCGGAAGGCCTCGTTCCGGGTGTACTCGGGGGCGAGCAGCTTCAGTGCCACCGTGCGGCCCAGGCGCAGGTCCTTGGCGCAGTAGACGACGGCCATGCCGCCGCGGCCGAGTTCGCGCTCCACCCGGTAGCCCGCGATCTCGGCCCCGATCAGGCCGGAGGCGTGCTCGGAAGGCCGACTCACGCCTGAATTCTACCGATTGATCCCTTTCCGGGCGCACGGCGGAGGCCCGGGCCTCCCTCACGGGACCGGGCCTCGCCCTACCGTGCCCGCGGGCGCAGTCCGCCGCAGGACACGGTCGTCACGCCGCGACCGGAACCTCCGGCGCCGCCTCGCTCGTGGCGGGCGCGAGCGCCAGCTCCAGGACCTGGCGGACGTCGGTCACGGCGTGTACGTCCAGCTTGTCCAGCACCTCGGCCGGGACGTCGTCCAGGTCGGGCTCGTTGCGCTTGGGGATGATCACGGTGGTCACCCCGGCGCGGTGGGCGGCCAGCAGCTTCTGCTTCACCCCGCCGATCGGCAGCACCCGGCCGGTCAGCGAGACCTCGCCGGTCATGGCGACGTCCGTGCGGACCAGGCGGCCGGAGAGCAGCGAGGCGAGGGCCGTGGTCATCGTGATGCCCGCGCTCGGGCCGTCCTTCGGCACCGCGCCCGCCGGGAAGTGGATGTGCACGCCCCGGTCCTTCAGGTCGGCCACCGGCAGCTCCAGTTCGGCGCCGTGGCTGCGCAGGAAGCTCAGCGCGATCTGCGCCGACTCCTTCATCACGTCGCCCAGCTGCCCGGTGAGGGTGAGCCCCGCCGCGCCCGTCTCCGGGTCGGCCAGGGACGCCTCCACGAAGAGCACGTCACCGCCGGCGCCGGTGACCGCGAGACCGGTCGCCACACCGGGCACGGCCGTACGGCGCTCGGCCGGGTCCTGGGCGGACTCGGGCACGTGGTGCGGCCGGCCGATCAGGGCGCGCAGATCGCCGTCGGTGACGGTGAACGGCAGCTCCCGCTCGCCCAGTTCGTGCTGGGCGGCGACCTTCCGCAGCAGTCGCGCGATGGACCGCTCCAGGGTGCGCACGCCCGCCTCGCGGGTGTACTCGCCGGCGAGCTTGCGCAGCGCGCTCTCGTCGAGCGTGACCTCGTCCTTGTCCAGACCGGCCCGCTCCAGCTGGCGCGGGAGCAGGTGGTCGCGGGCGATGACGACCTTCTCGTCCTCGGTGTAGCCGTCCAGGCGGACGATCTCCATACGGTCGGCGAGCGCCTCCGGGATCGCCTCCAGGACGTTGGCGGTGGCGAGGAAGACCACGTCGGACAGGTCCAGCTCGACCTCCAGGTAGTGGTCCCGGAAGGTGTGGTTCTGCGCCGGGTCGAGCACTTCCAGGAGGGCGGCGGCCGGGTCGCCCCGGAAGTCCGAGCCCACCTTGTCGATCTCGTCCAGCAGGACCACCGGGTTCATCGACCCGGCTTCCTTGATCGCGCGCACGATCCGGCCGGGCAGCGCGCCGACGTACGTACGGCGGTGACCGCGGATCTCGGCCTCGTCGCGGACGCCGCCGAGGGCGACGCGGACGAACTTGCGGCCCATGGCGTGGGCGACACTCTCCCCCAAGCTGGTCTTTCCGACACCAGGGGGACCAACCAGGGCAAGTACGGCACCGCCGCGCCGGCCGCCGATGACACCGAGCCCGCGGTCGGTGCGCCGCTTGCGCACGGCCAGGTACTCGGTGATGCGCTCCTTCACGTCCTCCAGGCCCGCGTGCTCGGCGTCGAGGGTGGCCTTGGCGCCCTGGATGTCGTACGCGTCCTCGGTCCGCTCGTTCCACGGCATCTCCAGGACGGTGTCCAGCCAGGTGCGGATCCAGGAGCCCTCGGGCGACTGGTCGGAGGCGCGCTCCAGCTTGTCGACCTCCTTGAGGGCGGCCTCGCGGACCTTCTCCGGCAGGTCGGCGGCCTCGACGCGGGCACGGTAGTCGTCGGACTCCTCGCCCTCCTTCTCGCCGTTCAGCTCGCGCAGTTCCTTGCGGACGGCCTCCAGCTGGCGGCGCAGCAGGAACTCGCGCTGCTGCTTGTCGACGCCTTCCTGGACGTCCTTGGCGATGGTCTCGGCCACGTCCTGCTCCGCGAGGTGGTCGCGCAGCTGCTGCGTGGCGAGCCTGAGCCGGGCCACCGGGTCGGCGGTCTCCAGCAGTTCGACCTTCTGCTCGGTGGTCAGGAACGGCGAGTAGCCGGAGTTGTCGGCCAGCGCCGACACGTCGTCGATGGCCTGGACGCGGTCCACGACCTGCCAGGCGCCGCGCTTCTTCAGCCAGGTGGTGGCGAGCGCCTTGTACTCCTTGACCAGCTCGGCGACCTGGCCCGGCAGCGGCTCCGGGACGTCCTCCGCGACGCGGGCGCCCTCGACCCAGAGCGCGGCGCCCGGGCCGGTGGTGCCGGCGCCGATGCGCACCCGGCTCCGGCCGCGGATCAGGGCCCCGGGGTCACCGTCGGCCAGCCGGCCGACCTGCTCCACCGTGCCGAGGACGCCGGTCTTGGCGTACGTGCCGTCGATGCGCGGCACCAGCAGCACCTTGGGCTTGCCGGGCTCCGAGCGGGCGGCGGCCTGCGCGGCCTCCACCGCGGCCCGCACCTCGGCGTCGCTCAGGTCCAGCGGAACCACCATCCCGGGCAGCACGACCTCGTCGTCGAGCGGCAGCACGGGCAGGGTCAGCGTGAACGCCGGTGACTCAGCAGCCATGATCTCCCCTTAGGCAGTCAACTTGAGCTATGCCGACTCAATGTTCCAGCGGGCCGGAATGTTCCCCAGGGGATGTTCGCTGTGAGCGATCTTTGGGGGCCCTTCAGGCCGGGCGGCGCCCGCGCCGGAGCCATGGCCATGCCGACACGCCTATGGCCAGGGCGATCACATGGCCCCAGTCGGTCAGCGGGTCGCGGTAGGCGAGGAGGTCGGACAGCAGGACCCCGGCCGTGACGGTCAGGACGGCCCGGCCGAGCCAGGGGCGCAGCAGGCCCGCCAGGGCGCCGGTGCCGGCGGCCACGCCGAAGCTGATGCCGTAGTCGAGGCGGTGCAGCGAGGTGGCGGGCAGGTGGCCGGCGAGGACGGCGAGGCCCACCGGGACCTCGGTGGCGAGGGTGGCCAGGACGTGCCCGGCCAGGAAGACGCAGGCGGCCCGCACCCCGCCCGCCCGCCGCTCCAGCGCGCCCAGCACCAGCACGAACAGGGCCGCGTACGGCGAGACGATCCCGCCCGCGATCCACAGCGCGCTCGCCACCAGCACCAGCACGGGCGTGCGGACCAGGTGGGCCACGTCCGTGCTGGAGCCCTGGTGGAGCGTGTGCACCAGGGCGGGGTCGGCCAGGGCCGCGACCAGGGAGGTGAGGGCCAGGACGGCCGCGTAGGCGAAGGTGAACGGGGTGCCGGCCGGGGTGGGCAGCAGGCGGGACAGGCGCCGCGGGCGGGACAGCGGGAGGGGCGGCGGGGCGGGAACGGCGGCGGGGGGCGGGGCCGGCGTACCGGGGCGCTGGCGGGGCATGCCGTCCAGCAGGCCGCCGAGCACCGGGGGCGGGACGGCGGCCGTACCGTCCGGGAGGGAGGCGTCCGGCGCCGGGCCCGTCGTGACGCGATCCACGCTGAGACGCTCCTTCCGTCCCGCCCCACCCTTCGTCCTCGGCGGGCCGCTGTCTATGACCGGCGCCACGCGCGAGCGGATTCACGGCAACCTCTCACCCGCCGGCCGCGTCCGGGCCCGGCCGCACCACACGTACGGGCGTCATCCGTAATTGCCGTGAACGTCGGGCCCCGTTCCAGCAGGATGGGCTCATGACTGCCGTGTACGACACTCCCGTGGTCCTGGACCGGCGCGACGGCCCGTACGGCGAAGTGGTGCTGCGCCGGCACGGTGCGCTGCTGCAGATCATCGCCAACGGCTGTTTCCTGATGGACACCTCCGACGGCCGCTCGGAGCGGCTGCTGGTCGACGCGGCCCGCGCGGCGCTGGACGGCCGGCCGGCGCCGGGACTGCTGCTCGGCGGGCTGGGCGTGGGGTTCTCGCTCGCCCACGCGGCCGCCGACCCCCACTGGGGACGGATCACCGTGGTGGAGCGGGAGCCCGCCGTCATCGACTGGCACCGGGACGGCCCGCTGGCCGAGGTGTCGGCGGGCGCGCTGGCCGACCCGCGGACCTCGGTCGTGGAAGCGGATCTCGTGGCGTACGTCAATGAGACATCTCACACGTTCGACGCGCTGTGCCTCGACATCGACAACGGCCCCGGCTGGACCGTCACGGAGGGCAACGACAGCCTCTACGCGCCGGCCGGACTCGCCGCGTGCGCACGGGTGTTGAGGCCCGGTGGGGTGCTCGCGGTGTGGTCGGCCGAGCCCTCTCCGGAATTTGAAGGAAGCTTGCGGAATGCCGGGTTCCAGCAGGTGCGTACCGAAGAGGTGCCGGTTGCCCGGGGCGTTCCGGACGCCGTCCACCTCGGCGTCCGACCTGGATAGCGACAGCGCGGTGAGTCCCCGTAATGTGCTGCCCTGACGCGGATCATTCAAGCGTCAATCGCAGACATGGGATCACCCCACTGATTCCGGAAAGCAACAACAGGGGCGGGCGATGGAGCAGACACACACCTCCCAGAGCGGCGCGGCGACGACCACCCCGGGCGCACAGCGCCGGGTCCTGGTCGTCGAGGACGACCCCACGATCGTCGACGCCATCGCGGCCCGGCTCCGTGCCGAGGGATTTCTGGTGCAAACGGCGGCCGACGGTCCGGCCGCGGTCGACACGGCCGAGGCCTGGCAGCCCGACCTGCTGATCCTCGACATCATGCTGCCCGGCTTCGACGGGCTGGAGGTCTGCCGAAGGGTGCAGGCACAGCGTCCGGTGCCGGTGCTGATGCTCACCGCGCGGGACGACGAGACGGACATGCTGGTCGGGCTGGGCGTCGGCGCCGACGACTACATGACCAAGCCGTTCTCGATGCGGGAGCTGGCGGCACGCGTGCACGTGCTGCTGCGCCGGGTGGAGCGGGCCGCGCTGGCCGCCGCCACCCCCCGCTCCGGCATCCTGCGCCTCGGCGAACTGGAGATCGACCACGCGCAGCGCCGGGTGCGGGTGAAGTCCGAGGACGTCCACCTGACCCCCACCGAGTTCGACCTGCTGGTGTGCCTGGCGAACACCCCGCGCGCGGTGCTCTCCCGGGAGCAGCTGCTGGCCGAGGTCTGGGACTGGGCGGACGCCTCCGGCACCCGCACGGTGGACAGCCACATCAAGGCGCTGCGGCGGAAGATCGGCGCCGAGCGGATCCGCACCGTGCACGGGGTGGGGTACGCGCTGGAGACACCGAACCCGTGAGCACCGACGGGCGCCAGGCCGCACGGAGGAGCCCCGGGACCCTCGCCGAGGAACCCTGGGGCGGCGTACGCCCGTTCTCGATCAAGACCAAGCTGGGTGCGCTCGTCGTCATCGCGGTGCTCATCACCACCGGTCTGTCGATCGTCGCGGTGCACACCAAGACGGAGCTGCGCTTCATCACGGTCTTCTCGATGATCGCCACACTGCTCATCACGCAGTTCGTGGCCCATTCGCTCACCATGCCGCTGGACGAGATGAACGCGGTGGCCCGCTCCATCTCCCAGGGCGACTACACGCGCCGGGTGCTGGAGAACCGCCGGGACGAGCTCGGCGACCTGGCCCAGACGATCAACGTCATGGCCGACGAGCTGGAGGCCCAGGACAACCAGCGCAAGGAGCTGGTCGCGAACGTCTCGCACGAGCTGCGCACCCCGATCGCCGGGCTGCGCGCGGTGCTGGAGAACATCGTCGACGGGGTCACCGAGGCCGACCCGGAGACCATGCGGACGGCCCTGAAGCAGACCGAGCGGCTCGGCCGGCTGGTGGAGACCCTGCTGGACCTGTCCCGGCTCGACAACGGCGTCGTCCCGCTCAAGCTGCGCCGGTTCGAGGTGTGGCCGTACCTGTCGGGCGTGCTGAAGGAGGCCAACATGGTGGCCTCCGCGCGCGCGGGCATGGCCACCGGCTCCGGCAGCCACACGCGCACCGACGTCCATCTGCACCTCGACGTCTCCCCGCCGGAGCTGACCGCGCACGCGGACCCCGAGCGGATCCACCAGGTCGTCGCGAACCTGATCGACAACGCGGTCAAGCACAGCCCGCCGCACGGCCGGGTCACCGTACGGGCGCGGCGCGGGCCGCAGCCGGAGTCGCTGGAGCTGGAGGTCCTGGACGAGGGTCCCGGCATCCCCCGGTCCGAGTGGCACCGGGTGTTCGAACGGTTCAACCGGGGTGCCGTCACCCGGCCGCACGGTCCGGGCAGCGACGGCGGCACGGGGCTGGGGCTGGCGATCGCCCGGTGGGCGGTGGACCTGCACGGCGGCCGGATCGGGGTGGCCGAATCCGAGCGGGGCTGTCGGATCATCGTCACCCTTCCGGGACTGACTTCCGTGCCAAGTTGACGTAAAGTCCGAGCGGAACCTCAAGATCCACCTCGGCCGCCGCCGGTCAGCGCGGCCGGACACGTGTGATCAGGGCAGGCCCGGGCACCCGTCGAACGAAGACGCGCAGGGTCCGCCCCCGCGCACCCTCCCTCATGCGGAACCACGCTTGTTTCCCGCCATTTCAAGCCCTGAAACAAGATTCTTGATGTGACTTACGCGACGATGACCTTGCTCGACCTGACCTTCCCGGCCAGGGAGGCGTAGCCTTTATTCCCGCTGTCCATCACCTTGTGAAGCGGAAGAGGGCGGTTGCCGCCGTGTCGCCACAGTCCCCCAGTAACTCGAGCATCTCCACCGACGACCAAGCCGGGAAGAACCCCGCTGCCGCGTTCGGTCCGAACGAGTGGCTCGTCGACGAGATCTATCAGCAGTACCTCCAGGACCCGAATTCGGTAGACCGTGCCTGGTGGGACTTCTTCGCCGATTACAAGCCGGGTGCACCTGCCACCCCGGCTCCGGCGGGTACTGCGGCCGCGGGGGCCGCAGAGACCACCACGGCCCCGCAGGCGCAGCCCGCCGCGGCCCCGGCCCCCCAGGCCGCCGCCCCGGCTCCCGCGCAGCCCGCCGCGGCCCCCGCGGCGGCGCCGGCTCCGGCCCCCGCGGCGAAGGCCGCTCCCGCCCCGGCCAAGCCGGCGCAGCCCGCACAGGCGCCCGCTCAGCCCAAGGCGAAGTCCGGTGCAGGCACCGGCTCCACCGGAGCGGCTGGCGCCGCGCGATCGTCGGCGGCGCAGGCCCCCGACGGCCCGGAGCTGATCACGCTGCGCGGCCCGGCCGCCGCCGTCGCCAAGAACATGAACGCCTCCCTGGAGCTGCCGACCGCCACCTCGGTCCGCGCCGTCCCGGTGAAGCTGCTGTTCGACAACCGCATCGTCATCAACAACCACCTGAAGCGCGCCCGGGGCGGGAAGATCTCCTTCACGCACCTGATCGGCTTCGCGATGGTGCAGGCCATCAAGGCCATGCCGTCGATGAACTGGTCGTTCGGCGAGAAGGACGGCAAGCCGACCCTCGTCAAGCCGCCGCACGTCAACCTCGGCCTGGCCATCGACCTGGTCAAGCCGAACGGTGACCGCCAGCTCGTCGTGGCCGCCATCAAGAAGGCCGAGACGCTGAACTTCTTCGAGTTCTGGCAGGCCTACGAGGACATCGTCCGCCGCGCCCGTGACGGCAAGCTGACGATGGACGACTTCACCGGTGTCACGGTCTCGCTGACCAACCCCGGCGGCCTCGGCACCGTCCACTCCGTGCCGCGCCTGATGCCCGGCCAGTCGGTGATCATGGGCGTCGGTTCCATGGACTACCCCGCGGAGTTCCAGGGCACCAGCCAGGACACCCTGAACAAGCTCGGCATCTCCAAGGTCATGACGCTCACGTCGACCTACGACCACCGGGTCATCCAGGGCGCCGCCTCCGGCGAGTTCCTGCGCACCGTCGCGAACCTGCTGCTCGGCGAGAACGGCTTCTACGACGACATCTTCGAGGCCCTGCGGATCCCCTACGAGCCGGTCCGCTGGCTCAGGGACATCGACGCCAGCCACGACGACGACGTCACCAAGGCCGCCCGCGTCTTCGAGCTGATCCACTCCTACCGGGTCCGCGGCCACGTCATGGCCGACACCGACCCGCTGGAGTACAAGCAGCGCAAGCACCCCGACCTGGACATCACCGAGCACGGGCTCACGCTGTGGGACCTGGAGCGCGAGTTCGCCGTCGGCGGCTTCGCCGGCAAGTCGATGATGAAGCTGCGCGACATCCTCGGCGTGCTGCGCGACTCGTACTGCCGCACCACCGGCATCGAGTTCATGCACATCCAGGACCCCAAGCAGCGCAAGTGGATCCAGGACCGCGTGGAGCGCCCGCACTCCAAGATGGAGCGCGAGGAGCAGCTGCGCATCCTGCGCCGGCTGAACGCGGCGGAGGCCTTCGAGACCTTCCTGCAGACGAAGTACGTCGGCCAGAAGCGCTTCTCGCTGGAGGGCGGCGAGTCCGTCATCCCGCTGCTCGACGCGGTGATCGACTCCGCCGCCGAGTCCCGGCTGGACGAGGTCGTCATCGGCATGGCCCACCGCGGCCGCCTGAACGTCCTGGCGAACATCGTCGGCAAGTCGTACGCGCAGATCTTCCGCGAGTTCGAGGGCAACCTCGACCCGAAGTCGATGCACGGCTCCGGCGACGTGAAGTACCACCTGGGCGCCGAGGGCACCTTCACCGGCCTGGACGGCGAGCAGATCAAGGTCTCGCTGGCCGCCAACCCGTCCCACCTGGAGACGGTCGACCCGGTCATCGAGGGCATCGCCCGCGCCAAGCAGGACATCATCAACAAGGGCGGAACGGACTTCACGGTCCTGCCCGTCGCGCTGCACGGCGACGCGGCCTTCGCGGGCCAGGGCGTGGTGGCCGAGACCCTGAACATGTCGCAGCTGCGCGGCTACCGCACCGGCGGCACGGTCCACATCGTCATCAACAACCAGGTCGGCTTCACCGCGGCCCCCGAGTCCTCGCGTTCCTCCATGTACGCGACGGACGTGGCCCGCATGATCGAGGCCCCGATCTTCCACGTGAACGGCGACGACCCGGAGGCCGTGGTCCGCGTCGCGCGTCTGGCCTTCGAGTTCCGCCAGGCGTTCAACAAGGACGTGGTGATCGACCTCATCTGCTACCGCCGCCGCGGTCACAACGAGTCGGACAACCCGGCCTTCACCCAGCCGCTGATGTACGACCTGATCGACAAGAAGCGCTCGGTGCGCAAGCTCTACACCGAGTCCCTGATCGGTCGCGGCGACATCACCCTGGAAGAGGCCGAGCAGGCCCTGCAGGACTACCAGGGCCAGCTGGAGAAGGTCTTCACCGAGGTCCGCGAGGCCGTCACGACCCAGCCGGCCACCGGCCCGGTGTCGGACCCGCAGGCGGAGTTCCCGGTCGCCGTGAACACCGCGATCTCCTCCGAGGTCGTCAAGCGCATCGCCGAGTCCCAGGTCAACATCCCGGAAACCTTCCACGTGCACCCGCGTCTGCTGCCCCAGCTGCAGCGCCGGGCGACGATGGTCGAGGACGGCACGATCGACTGGGGCATGGGCGAGACCCTCGCGGTCGGCTCCCTGCTGCTGGAGGGCACCCCGGTCCGGCTGTCCGGCCAGGACTCCCAGCGCGGCACCTTCGGCCAGCGCCACGCGGTCCTCATCGACCGCGAGACGGGCGAGGAGTACACCCCGCTCCAGTACCTCGCCGAGGACCAGGCGCGGTACAACGTCTACAACTCCCTGCTGTCCGAGTACGCGGTCATGGGCTTCGAGTACGGCTACTCGCTGGCCCGCCCCGACGCGCTCGTGATGTGGGAGGCGCAGTTCGGCGACTTCGTCAACGGCGCCCAGACGGTGGTCGACGAGTACATCTCGGCCGCGGAGCAGAAGTGGGGCCAGACGTCCGGCGTCACCCTGCTCCTGCCGCACGGCTACGAGGGCCAGGGCCCGGACCACTCCTCGGCCCGGGTCGAGCGGTTCCTCCAGCTCTGCGCCCAGAACAACATGACGGTCGCCATGCCGACCCTGCCGTCGAACTACTTCCATCTCCTGCGGTGGCAGGTGCACAACCCGCACCACAAGCCGCTGGTGGTCTTCACCCCGAAGTCGATGCTCCGCCTGAAGGCCGCCGCGTCGAAGACGGAGGAGTTCACGTCGGGTCAGTTCCGTCCGGTCATCGGGGACACCACGGTGGACCCGGCCGCGGTCCGCAAGGTCGTGTTCGTGGCCGGCAAGCTGTACTACGACCTCGAGGCCGAGCGGCAGAAGCGGGGCGTGACGGACACCGCGATCATCCGCATCGAGCGGCTGTACCCGCTGCCGGGTGCCGAGCTCCAGGCGGAGGTCAACAAGTACCCGAACGCCGAGAAGTACCTGTGGGCGCAGGAGGAGCCGGCGAACCAGGGTGCCTGGCCGTTCATCGCGCTCAACCTGATCGACCACCTGGACCTGGCGGTCGGCGCCGACATCCCGGCCGGCGAGCGGCTGCGGCGCATCTCGCGCCCGCACTCCTCGTCGCCGGCGGTGGGCTCCGCGAAGCGCCACCAGGCGGAGCAGGAGCAGCTGGTCCGTGAGGTGTTCGAGGCGTAGGCCTCCGGCGGTTCGCCAGATGTGAGGGCCCGGTGCCGAGTCTTGCTCGGCACCGGGCCCTTCGCCTGTTCCGTGGGGTGGCTGCCCGCGCCCCTTCGGGGGTGCTTCCTCAGCCCAGGTACGCCTCGAAGTCCCAGTAGGGGCGGACCCGTTGACGGGCCGAGAGGGTGTGCGGGTGCTGGGCGCCCAGGGTGCGGGTGAGGGACAGGAGGGCGTCCTCCTCCAGGGTGCCCGCCTCGTCCTGCTCGTGCGCCGCGCGGAGGTCCGCGGCCAGCGCCACCTGGCAGGACAGGGTCAGCGGGTGCTCGTGGCCGAGGGTGTGCCGGGCACGGCGCAGGGTGTCCCGGCTCAGTTCCGTCGCGTCCTCGATCCGGCCGTTGAAGTTGCGCGCGCCGGCCGCGTTGAGGGCACAGCCCAGCACCCACGGGTGGTCCGGGCCGAGCGTGGCGCCGAGGCCGGCGAGCGCGGACTCGAACATCGACAGCGCCTCGCCCCGCTCGCCCGCCGCCTGCATCACCAGACCGGTGTTGGACAGCATGCCGGTGGCCACCGGGTGCGCGGGGCCGAGCAGCGAGCGGTAACCGGCCTCCGCCTCGTCGATGAGGTCCGGGATCAGCCGGGAGACACGGCCGGTGATCGCCCCCGGGCTCCGCCCGCCGTCACTCGTCGTCCTCGTCGTCGAGCCGCGCGAGCCACGTGGCCAGCCGCTCGACCGGCACCTCGAAGTCCGGGTTCAGATCCACGAACGTCCGCAGCTGCTCCGCGAGCCACTCGAAGGTGACCTCTTCCTCGCCACGCCGCTTCTCCAACTCCTCGATACCGCGGTCGGTGAAGTACATAGGGTCACGTCTCCTGCAAACATCCGGCAACCGACAACAACCACCAGCGTAAGCGCCCCGCGGGACGGCGAGGAGCGCAGCTCGGGCCCACCGGCCGGCCCGGCCCGGGCGACACCGCCCGCACGGTTCGGGCCACCGCACCCGCGCACACCCCGTCCGCGCCGGCGCACCCGGGAGCAGCGCCCGCGCAGCCACCCGGAAGAGTCTCTTGACTTCCCGGAACCGCGATATATCGTGTTTACGAGAGGACGCGATATGGCGCGTCGCGTCCGTGCCCGTGCCCGGCCAAGGAGGCCCCATGTCGGAGTGGTCCGTCACCGAACCCCAGAAGCTGACCTTCGACACCCCCGTGCGCGACCTCCAGGTCCGCATCGTCAACGGCACGGTGAACGTGGTGGGCACGGACGACCCCGCCCCCCGTCTGGAGGTCTCGGAACTCGAAGGCCCACCCCTGGTGGTCACCCGGACGGGCACCACCCTCACCGTGGCCTACGACGACCTGCCCTGGAAGGGCTTCCTCAAGTGGCTCGACCGCAAGGGCTGGCGCCGCAGCGCCGTCGTCTCCCTCGCCGTCCCCGCCGACACCCGCGTGGAGGTCGGCGTGGTCGGCGCCGCCGCGGTCGTCTCCGGCATCCGGGGCCCCGCCGTGATCAAGGGCGTCACCGGTGACACCACCCTGGTCGGCGTCGCCGGCCCGGTCCGCGCGGACACCGTCTCGGGCAACCTGGAGGCCCAGGCGGTCACCGGCGACCTCCGCTTCCACTCGGTCTCGGGCGACCTCACCGTGGTCGAGGGCTCCGGCCCGTCCGTGCGGGCCGACTCCGTGAGCGGCTCCATGATCGTCGACCTGGACCCGGACGGCCCCACGGACGTCGGCCTGACCAGCGTCTCGGGCGAGATCGCCATCCGCCTGCCGCACCCGGCGGACGCCGAGGTGGAGGCGAACACCGCGAGCGGCACGATCTCCAACGCCTTCGACGGGCTGCGGGTCCACGGCCAGTGGGGCGCGCACAAGATCACCGGCCGCCTCGGCGCGGGCACCGGCAGGCTGCGCGCCACCACGGTGTCCGGCTCGATCGCCCTGCTGCGCCGCCCGCCCCGGGACGACGAGGAGGACACCCCCTGGGAGACCGCGCCCCCGAAGACCCCCGCCCCCGACGCACCGCACCCGGCCGACCGCCCCCCGGCCGCCCCGGGAGACAATTCCGTCTCCGGCCAGGACGCCACCGCCGCCGATGCCCCCGGTACCGGCGGCGCCCCGGCCGACGGCACGACCGACAAGAAGGTGCTCTGACATGCCTCCCGTCTTCGCCCACGGCCGCCTCCGCCTGTACCTGCTCAAGCTGCTCGACGAGGCCCCGCGCCACGGCTACGAGGTGATCAGGCTCCTCGAGGAACGCTTCCAGGGCCTCTATGCCCCCTCGGCGGGCACGGTCTACCCCCGCCTGGCCAAGCTGGAGGCGGAGGGCCTGGTCCGGCACACCACCGAGGGCGGCCGCAAGGTGTACGCGATCACGGACGCCGGCCGCGCCGAACTGGCCGACCGCAGCGGCGAGCTGGCCGACCTGGAGCTGGAGATCCGTGAGTCGGTCGCGGAACTGGCCGCCGAGATGAGGGCCGACGTGCGCGGCGCGGCCGGCGACCTGCGCCGCGAGATGCGCGCCGCCGCCTCCGAGGCCCGCCGGGGCGCGAAGACGTCCGGCGGCGAGTACTCCTACGGGGAGTACGGCGAGCCGGGCGACAAGGAGGCCTGGAAGGCCGCCAAGGAGGAGATGCGCCGGGTCAAGCAGGAGTGGAAGGAGCAGGCGCGGCGCGCCAAGGACGAGAGCCGCCGGGCCCGCGAGGAGGCCGAGCGGGCCCGCCGCCAGGCCCAGGAGGCGCAGGCGCGGGCGCGGGCCCAGGCGCAGGAGGAGATCCAGCGCATCGCGCGCCGCGTCCAGGACCGCGTCCAGGACCACTTCACGCGCGGCGACTGGCCGACGGGCGTCCGCGAGGGCCTGACGGAACTGGCCAAGGAGTTCGGCGACTTCGGCCAGGAGGCCGGCCGGGAGTGGATCTTCCCCCGCACCCCCGAGTCCGACCCGTCCGCGAAACCGCACCACACCGCCCCGCCGGAGGACTTCACCGCCGGGTACGAGCCGTCCTGGGCCCACGAGGACCTCACCGGCGACCCGGCCCGCGACCTGGACCGCCTCCTGGACCGCTTCCGCGACGACATCCGCGACGCGGCCCGCGACCACGGGGTCACACCGGCCCAGCTCCAGGAGGCCCGCCACCACCTCGCCACGGCGGCGTCCCGCATCGCGGGAATCCTCCACACCCGCTGACCCCGCCGCAGGCGCCGCCCAGACCCCACCCCAGGGCCCACCGGCCACACCCCCGCTCCGGCACACCGAAGCCCCCGGCGACATCGGCCCCGGACCACATCCCCCTCCGGCACCGACCGAGCGAGACCACCCGCCCGCCTTCCAGCCCACCGGGTCGGCCGGGCGGGCGGCCGAGCGCCTCGGGGTCCGGGGCGGAGCCCCGGGGGCTCAGGCCTCGGCCGAGCGAGCCGGGTGGACGGGTGGGTCGGCCGGACCCCCGGAGGGCTCACGCTTCGACCGAGCGAGCCGGCGGGCAGACCCTCGACAGCTCCGCGAACGTCACACCGCTGTCGGCCAGCACCTCCCCCGCCACGCCCGGCAACACGGTGAGCGCCAGCAGCAGATGCTCGTCGCCGACACACCGGTCCCGCCGGGCCAGGGCCACCCGCAGCGCCCGCTCCAGCACCCCCTTCGCCCCCCGGCTGAACGCCGGCCGGCGCCGGACCCGCCCCCGCAGCCCCGTGGCCCTCCGGTCGCCGGACATCGCGCCGACGCCGTGCGCCTCCTCCACCCGGGCCACGATCTCCGACACGTCGATCCCCAGTCCGGCCAGCGCATCCGCCTCGGCCCGGGTCAGCCCGGCCCGCCGCCGCGCCTCGCGCAGGGCCCGCCGTACCTCCTCGCGCTCGTGCGGCCGGGCGAGCCCGAGGGCGGACAGGGCGGACGACCCCCGGCCGCCCTCCCGGTCGAGCAGCGCGAGCAGCAGGTGCTCGGCGTCCACCGACTGCGACCCGCCCTCCTCCGCGTAGGCGTACGCCCCCTCGACCACCGCCCGGGCTTCCTTCGTGAACCGCTCGAACATCAACGCCTCCCGTACTTCTTGTGCACGGCCTGCCTGCTGACACCGAGCTCCGCGGCGATCTCCTGCCACGACCAGCCCTGATTGCGCGCACTGCGCACCTGCACCGCCTCCAACTGCTCCAGCAGCCGGCGCAGCGCGGCCACGGCCCGCAGTCCGATCCGGGGATCCCGGTCACCGGCGCGCTCGGCGAGATCGGTTGCCTCACTCATACTGTCAATGTAGGTTGACACTCCGCGACTGTCAACCCAAGTTGACAAGAAGGCCACGCAAAAGGCGGGTCCGGCACCCGGACCCGCCTCTGCGTCAACTTCCGGCCGGCGCCTCAGGAGTTGGTCAGCACGATCTTCCCGAACTGCTCCCCGGCCGCGAGCCGCTCGAAGCCCTCGCGGGCCCGGTCCAGCGGCAGCTCCTCGTCGATGACGGGCCGTACCCCCGTCGCGGCACAGAAGGCGAGCAGGTCCTCCAGCTCGTCCTTGGTGCCCATGGTGGAGCCGACGACCTTCAGCTCCAGGAAGAAGATCCGGGTCAGCTCGGCGTGCGAGGGCCGGTCCCCGCTGGTGGCCCCGGAGATGACGAGCGTGCCCCCGGGCCGCAGCGACTTCACCGAGTGGGACCAGGTGGCCGCGCCCACGGTCTCGATGACGGCGTCCACCCGCTGCGGCAGCCGCGCCCCGGGCTCCACGGCCTCCACCGCGCCGAGCTCCAGGGCCCGCTTCCGCTTGGCCTCGTCCCGGCTGGTGGCGAAGACGCGCAGCCCGGCCGCCTTGCCGAGGACGATCGCGGCCGTGGCGACACCGCCGCCCGCGCCCTGCACGAGGACCGAGTCGCCGGGCCGCACCCCGGCGTTGGTGAACAGCATCCGGTACGCCGTCAGCCAGGCGGTGGGCAGACAGGCGGCCTCGGCGAAGGACAGCTCCTTCGGCTTGGGCAGGACGTTCCAGGTCGGCACGGCGACCTGCTCGGCGAAGGTGCCCTGGTAGCGCTCGGTGAGGATGGAGCGCGGTTCGTCGGGGCCGACGCCGTGGCCGGTCTGGCCGATGACGGAGTGCAGGACGACCTCGTTGCCGTCCGCGTCGACACCGGCGGCGTCGCAGCCGAGGATCATCGGCAGCCGGTCCTCCGGGAGGCCGACGCCCCGCAGGGACCAGAGGTCGTGGTGGTTGAGAGAGGCGGCCCGCACAGTGATGGTGCTCCAGCCGGGACGGGCCTCGGGAGCCGGACGCTCCCCCAACTCGAGGCCGCTCAGCGGCTGGTCGCGGTCGATGCGGGCGGCGTAGGCAGCGAACATGCTGCCGACGATAGGTCGGCGGTGCAGCCGACGGAACCAGGCCCCCCTGTGACACATGCCCTCTTGCGCAACGGCACCCCTGCGGCGCAGCGGTACGCCGGCGCCCGGGCGTCACCCGAAGGGGTGGGTGTACGGACAAAAGGAAACGGCCCCGCCCTGAGGGACGGGGCCGTTCGGCGCGACGTCAGAGACGGGCGACGCCCTCGGCCCGGGCGGCGGCGGCGACCGCGGCGGTGACCGCGGGAGCGACGCGCTCGTCGAACGGCGAGGGGATCACGTAGTCGGCGGCGAGGTCGTCACCGACCACCGAGGCCAGCGCCTCGGCCGCGGCGATCTTCATCCCCTCGGTGATCCGCGTGGCCCGCACCTGGAGCGCGCCCGCGAAGATCCCGGGGAAGGCCAGCACGTTGTTGATCTGGTTGGGGAAGTCCGAGCGCCCGGTGGCGACGACCGCCGCGTACTTGTGCGCGACGTCCGGGTGCACCTCGGGGTTCGGGTTGGCCATCGCGAACACGAAGGCACCCTCGGCCATGGAGGCCACGGCCTCCTCGGCGACCGTACCGCCGGAGACACCGATGAAGACGTCCGCGCCCGCGAGGGCGGCCTCCAGCGAACCGCTGATGCCGGCCTTGTTCGTGAAGCCGGCCAGCTCGCGCTTGACCGGCGTCAGGTCCTCCCGGTCGGCCGAGACGACACCCTTGCGGTCCGCCACGGCCACGTCCCCGATGCCCGCCTCGACCAGCATCTTGGCGATGGCCACACCGGCCGCGCCGGCGCCCGAGATGACGGCCCGCAGCTGCCCGATCTCGCGCCCGCTCAGCCGCGCCGCGTTCCTGAGCGCCGCGAGCGTCACGACGGCCGTACCGTGCTGGTCGTCGTGGAAGACCGGGATGTCCAGGCGCTCCTGGAGCCGGCGCTCGACCTCGAAGCACCGGGGCGCCGAGATGTCCTCCAGGTTCACTCCGCCGAAGGAGGGAGCGAGCCGGACGACGGTCTCGACGATGTCGTCCACGTCGGTGCAGTCGAGCGCGATGGGCACCGCGTCGACGCCGCCGAACTGCTTGAACAGGATGGCCTTGCCCTCCATCACGGGGAGGGAGGCCTGGGGACCGATGTCCCCGAGTCCGAGCACGGCCGTACCGTCGGTGACGACGGCGACCACGTTGGACTTCCATGTGTAGTCGTTGACCAGCTCCGGCTGCTGAGCGATCGCGGTGCACACGCGAGCGACGCCGGGCGTGTACGCGAGGGAAAGGTCGTCCTTGTCACGGACCGGCACGGTGGCCTGCACGGCCATCTTGCCGCCGCGGTGCAGCGCGAACGCCGGATCGAAGGAATCGAGGGGCTCGGCCCCGCCGTCCTGGTCCGTACCGCTGTCGCTGCGAGGATTGACGATCTCCGCTGCCACTTTGTTTTACCCCTTAGCTATGCATGGTTTGAGGGTCGACCACTCCTGGTGAGGGGTGGGCGGGCACCGCGTACGGCTCGATTGCGGATACGTACGAGCTCATACGCGACGGGCGCGCCGCACACGCGCCCTGAGCCCCGGATGAGGGGTGTAAAGAACCTTCTTACCGGACGGACGGTGCCCGCGACGAGTCCATTAGGTGCAAGGTCACATTCGGGAACGGGCAGGCGACCCGCGGATGACGCGCGGCCGACGGCCCGGAAGCACGCGAATACGCCCAAGGCGGCCCGTACGGCCCGGCGAAGGGGTGACCGCATCCTGAGACGCGCCGAAGATTTTCCGGCTGGAGCGCTGGATTCCCGCAGATGTTCGGCAGTGGCACAGCTGGGATGTACCGACCTGATGCGGTTCGGGAGTCACCCGTTATCCGATTTTGACATAGCGACGCCCCTGAATGGCGTAGTCCGAATGGCAAGATGCCGTAAACCCACGAGGTCGCGACACCCGAAGGTGTGTGTTTCCGTCGACCCATCGGCAACTCTTCCCATCCGCCGGAGGAACCACGATGACCGCAAGCTCCACCCGTCGTACGACCGCAGCGCGCTCACGTCTGGCCGCGGCCGGTGCGATCGCGGTCGCAGGGGCCCTGCTGCTCACCGGCTGCGGTGACCAGACGAAGGACAAGAACGAGAACTCCGGCAGCGCGTCCACCAACAGCGCACCGCTCGCCGACAAGCTCCCGCAGGAGATCCGGAGCAAGGGCACGATCAGGGTCGGCTCCGACATCGCGTACGCCCCCGTCGAGTACAAGGACTCCGCCGGCAAGGTCGTCGGCCTCGACCCCGACCTGGCGACGGCCCTGGGCAAGCAGCTCGGCGTGACGTTCGACTTCCAGAACGGCACCTTCGACGCCCTGCTCACCGGTCTGCGCTCGGACCGCTACGACATCGCGATGTCGGCGATGACGGACAACAAGAACCGTCAGGAGGGCGTCGACCCGGACACCGGCAAGAAGGTCGGCGAGGGCGTCGACTTCGTCGACTACCTGACCGCCGGTGTCTCGATCTACACCCGCAAGGGCGACACCAAGGGGATCACCTCCTGGGACGACCTCTGCGGCAAGAAGCTCGCCGTCCAGCGCGGCACCACCTCCGAGGACCTGGCCAAGCAGCAGGCCAAGAAGTGTCCGGGCGGCAAGAAGCTCGCCATCGAGGCCTTCGACGACAACCAGCAGGCCCAGACCCGGCTGCGCTCGGGCGGCGCGGACGCCGTGTCCGCCGACTTCCCGGTCGCCGCGTACGCGGTGAAGACCTCGGGCGGCGGCAAGGACTTCGAGATCGTCGGCGACCAGGTCGAGGCGGCCCCGTACGGCATCGCGGTGTCCAAGAAGGAGACCCAGCTGCGCGACGCGCTGCAGGCCGCGATGGACGCGATCATCAAGAACGGCGAGTACCAGAAGATCCTTGAGAAGTGGGGCGCCGAGGACGGCGCCGTCAAGCAGTCCGTCATCAACGGCGGCAAGTGACCCGCGGCACGCCGAGCGGCCACTGAGAGGCAATACCCGTGACTGACATCGACAAGACGGCGGGGCCCAAGGACGCGCCCCCGGCCGGCGCGGAGGCCCTCAAGGCCATCCCGGTCCGGCACTACGGACGCTACGTCTCCGCCGTCATCGCGATCGCGCTCCTCGTCGCGATCATCTACGCGTTCGGCCAGGGCAGGATCAACTGGCACGCGGTACCGGACTACTTCTTCGACGACCGGATCATGACCGGTGTCGGCAAGACCCTCCTGCTGACCGTGCTCTCGATGGTGATCGGCATCGTCGGCGGCATCGTCCTGGCGGTGATGCGGCTGTCGAAGAACCCGGTGACCTCGTCGATCGCCTGGTTCTACATCTGGTTCTTCCGCGGCACCCCGGTCCTGGTCCAGCTGTTCCTCTGGTTCAACCTGGGCCTGGTCTTCGAGTACATCAACCTGATGCCGTTCTACAAGGACTACTGGTCGAACTTCATGACGCCGCTGCTGACGGCGCTGCTCGGCCTGGGTCTGAACGAGGCGGCGTACATGGCCGAGATCTGCCGGGCCGGTCTGCTCGCGGTGGACGAGGGCCAGACCGAGGCGGCCCATGCGCTCGGCATGAGCCACGGCAAGACCCTGCGCCGGGTGGTCATCCCGCAGGCGATGCGCGTGATCGTGCCGCCGACGGGCAACGAAGTGATCAACATGCTGAAGACGACCTCGCTCGTGGCGGCCGTCCAGTATCCCGAGCTGTTCCGCTACGCCCAGGACATCGGCCAGAACTCCGGTGCCCCGGTGGAGATGTACTTCCTCGCCGCGGCCTGGTACCTGATCATGACCTCGGTGCTGAGCGTCGGCCAGTACTACATCGAGCGGTACTACGCCCGCGGTTCCAGCCGCCAGCTGCCGGCGACGCCGTGGCAGAAGGTGAAGGCGAACATGCTGTCGCTGGGTCGCCCGAGGGGAGCTGTGGGCGCATGACCGACAAGCTGAGCAAGACGCAGGACACCCCGGCCAAGGGCACCGTCCCGATGGTCAAGGCGGAGGGCGTCCACAAGTCCTTCGGCCACGTCGAGGTGCTCAAGGGCATCGACCTGGAGGTGAAGCCGGGCGAGGTGTTCTGCCTCATCGGCCCCTCCGGCTCCGGCAAGTCGACCTTCCTGCGGTGCATCAACCACCTGGAGAAGATCAACTCCGGGCGGCTCTACGTCGACGGCGAGCTGGTCGGCTACCGCCAGCAGGGCGAGAAGCTGTACGAGCTGCGCGACCGCGAGGTCGCCATGAAGCGCCGGGACATCGGCATGGTCTTCCAGCGCTTCAACCTGTTCCCGCACATGACGGCCGTGGAGAACGTCATGGAGGCGCCGGTGCAGGTCAAGGGCGTGAACCGGACGCAGGCCCGGGAGCGCGCCATGCAGCTGCTGGAGCGCGTGGGCCTGGCCGACCGGGCCGGGCACTACCCCTCCCAGCTCTCCGGCGGCCAGCAGCAGCGCGTGGCGATCGCCCGGGCCCTGGCGATGGAGCCGAAGCTGATGCTGTTCGACGAGCCGACCTCGGCCCTGGACCCGGAGCTGGTCGGTGACGTCCTGGACGTCATGCGGGACCTCGCCGAGTCCGGCATGACCATGGTCGTCGTCACCCACGAGATGGGCTTCGCCCGCGAGGTGGGCGACAGCCTGGTGTTCATGGACGGCGGTGTGGTGGTCGAATCCGGCCACCCGCGGGACGTCCTGACGAACCCGCAGCACGAACGGACGCAGTCCTTCCTGTCGAAGGTCCTCTGACGCTCCGCACGGCGAAGGGCGGTACGGCTCCCCGTACCGCCCTTCGCCGTGTCACGCGCCGTCCGTACGACGCCCGTTCCGCCTCCGCACCCCTACTTGAGCGCGAGCAGCAGGGTGTCGGAGGGCGAGCACCACACCGGCCTGGCCTCGGCGAACCCCTTCTCGCGCAGCACGCGCGCGTGCCAGGCGGCCGGCGGCGTGTCCCCGTCCGCGTGTTCGCCGTAGATCTCGAAGCGGCGGGCGGTCGGCTCGGCGAGGACCGGGTCCTGGGCGGCCAGCCGCCACCAGTCGGCCCAGTCCAGCGCGCCGTCCCGCTTGGCCTGATCCATGCGGGCGTGGCGCCGGGCGCGCTCGGCCGCGTTGATCCGGGGCGTGGTGTCGTCGATCATGTGGTCCGCGTTCATGAAGACACCGCCGTCGCGGACCAGCCCCGCGACCTGACCGTAGAGGGCCGCGAGGGGTTCACTGTGCAGCCAGTGGAGGGCCGTGGCGGTCAGGACGGCGTCGTAGGAGTCGTACGGCAGCCTGGCCGGCCAGTCGGGGTCCGTGAGGTCGGCGGTGACGAGGGTGACGCGGTCGTCGCCCGCGAAGGTGCCGTCCGCGATGGCGAGCAGCGCCGGGTCGAGGTCGACGCCGGTGCTGGTCGCCTCGGGGAACCGGCGCAGCAGCCGGGCGGTGATGCTGCCGGTGCCGCAGGCGAGGTCGAGCACGCGCGGGGCGGTGCCGACGAGTGCCTCGACCATGTCGAGCATGATCCGGAAGCGTTCCTCGCGGTCCGGCATGTACCACTCCTGCTGCCGGTCCCAGCTCTCCTGCCACGCTGCCCAGTCGGTTCCGGCGGTGGTGGTCATGGAACGACGACTCCCCTCGGTTCGCGTAATACCCTGGAAGCACGACCGGCTGTTACCCGACCGCAGACACGACGATAATGCGCCTCCGTAAGGACTACAAGTGGAACTGGCCTATTACTCGGATTACGCCGTCCGTCTCGTCAACAGCGAGGAACCGGCCCGGGGCAAGGACATCCTGACCACGGTCGAGGCCGTCCGCGACCTGTTCGGCGACAACGCGTCGGCGGCCCGCCGCGCCACCGACGCCGACGTCACGCGGTTCCGCTCGGTCCGGGCGCGGCTGCGCGGGGTCTTCGAGGCCGCCGACACGGGCGACGAGACCCTCGCCGTGGACCTGCTGAACTCGCTCCTGCTGGAGTTCCCGGTCAGCCCGCAGATCTCCGGGCACGACCACCGCGACGAGGACGGCCGCCCGCTGTGGCACATGCACCTGGCCGACCACCCGTCCAACGCCACCGCCGGCTACGCGGCGATCGCGGCGATGGGCCTGGCCTTCCACCTCACCGAGTACGGCGTGGACCGCCTCGGCCTGTGCCAGGCGCCCCCGTGCCGCAACGCCTACCTGGACACCTCCACCAACCGCTCCCGGCGCTACTGCTCGGACCGCTGCGCGACCCGCGCCAACGTGGCCGCCTACCGGGCCCGCAAACGCCTGGAGGCCGACCGGTCCGGCAGCAGCGGCCTCGCCGCCGAGAGCGCCCAGCGCACCAGCGCGAGCGGTGAGCGCTGACCGGCCTTGACCGGCCGGAACCGGAACCACGCCTTCCCCAGGATCAGCTCCTCGGGCACCACCCCGTAGTCCGTGCTGTCGCCGCCGGCGTACGGGTTGTCCCCGAGCACCCACCAGCCGCCCTCGCGCTGCTCCACGGCACGCTTGACCACCAGCAGGTCCTGCTGGAAGGGATGACGCAGGACCACGACGTCGCCGGGCCTGACCACACCCCCGTACCGCACCAGCAGCTGGTCCCCGTGGTGCAGCGTGGGCACCATCGACGGGCCGGTCACCTCGGCCAGCCCGAAGAGCGGCGCGGCCCTCCCCCGCTCGGTCTGCTGCGACAGCTCCGGCATCCCCGGCACCTCCCCGGTCCGTTCCTCCACCAGTCTCAGTCTCACCCTGGACTTTTGTCCTAAGCCCTAGGGGGCACCCGAGAAATCGCCTTCCACAGGGAGTAATGTCGCACCTGAGAAGACGATCACGAGGAAGGAATGCTCCATGCTTTCCCGCCTGTTTGCCCCCAAGGTCAAGGTCAGCGCCCACTGCGACCTGCCCTGCGGCGTGTACGACCCGGCCCAGGCCCGCATCGAGGCGGAGTCGGTGAAGGCCGTCCAGGAGAAGATGGCCGCCAACGACGACCCCCACTTCCAGGCGCGCGCCACCGTCATCAAGGAGCAGCGCGCGGAGCTGGCCAAGCACCACGTCTCCGTGCTCTGGAGCGACTACTTCAAGGCCCCGCACTTCGAGAAGTACCCGGAGCTGCACCAGCTCGTCAACGACACCCTGAAGGCCCTCTCGGCCGCCAAGGCGTCCACCGACCCGGCGACGGGCCAGAAGGCGCTGGACTACATCGCCCAGATCGACAAGATCTTCTGGGAGACCAAGAAGGCCTGATCCCGGATCAAGCCTTCTGACCTGCAATTCCCTTTCTTGCAGGGTCCTCCCTGTCCGCACCCGGTCCCCAGGCCGCCGACAACGGCGTCCCTCACGGACCGGGTGCGGTCTTTTTTCGTCGCTCAGGCTCCCCAGCGGATTTGAACTGCCCGCCCGGTAGCCGCGTACCAGTGGGTGCGGGGTGGTGCCGTGCTGTCCTGCGTGCGAACGTGGTGCCCGGGAAGGGGACGATTTCGGTGGCTTTGACCCGGGCGGTCGGTGGCACAGTCGACGTGGCCTCCCCGGCCGGGGAGGAGGGGGCGCACGAGCGGCGGCACGTGCGGGGGCTGGACGGGCTGCGCGGCCTGGCGGCGCTCTACGTGGTCCTGTTCCACTGCTGGCTGTACACCTTCCCCGGGTACCCGGACAGTTCGGCACCCGGCTGGCTGGACGTGCTGATGTTCGGGCGTCTCGCCGTCGTCTTCTTCCTGGTGCTGTCCGGCTTCTCCCTCGCGATCTCCCCCGCCCGCCGCGGCTGGCGTTCGGACGGCGCCTTACGGTTCCTGCGCCGGCGTGCCTGGCGCATCCTGCCTCCGTACTGGGCGGCGCTGGCCATGAGCCTGGTCGTCTCCTCGTTCGTGGTGCCGGCCTCCCACGCGGGACCGCCCACCGGCGCGTCCCTGCTCGTGTACGGCCTCGTCGCCCAGGACGTGGTCACCGCCCCGACGCCGAACGGCGCGTTCTGGTCGATCGGCGTGGAGGCCGAGCTCTATCTCCTCTTCCCCCTCCTGCTGCTGGTCCGGCGGAAGGCGAGCGCGGCGGTCATGGCCGCCTGTGTGACCGCCCCGGTGATCATCTGGGGTCTGCTGGCGGCCGGCGCCACCCCGGTGGAGGGCGACAACCGGCTCGCTCCGCACCTGGCTCCCGTGTTCGTCGCGGGCATGGTCGGCGCGGGAGTCGTCGTGGCGTCCGAGAGGGTCCGGCGCCTGCCGTGGTCATGGCTGGCCGCCCTGGCCACCGCGCCCGTCCTGGCGCTCGGCGTCGTACAGGGCCCGGTCTGGACGGTGCACCACTACTTCTGGGTGGATCTCGCCATCGCTCCCGCCATGGCGATGCTGCTCGCCGCGGTCGCCACCGGTAGGCCCGCCGTCCTCGTGCGGCTCCTGACCACGCGCCCCCTCCGGAGTCTCGGCGGCTTCTCCTACAGCCTCTACCTGATCCATCTGCCGATCGTCATGGCCGTCATCCGCCGAGTGGCCCCGCACTTCGTAGGGCCCGGCCTGCCCACCTTCTGGTTCACGCTCCTCGTGGCCCTTCCGGCCTCGGTGCTCGGCGCCTGGCTGTTCTCCCGCGTCTTCGAGCTGCCCTTCCAGCGGAACAGGTCCTGGAGATCCCTGCTCACGCCACGCCGTTCCCGCTGAACCGCTCCGGAGCCGGGGCACGCGCTCGTCGGCCGGACCGGCCGCGGCGATCCACAGGTGCGCGGACGCCACGAACGCCTGGGCCAGGCCGGGCGGGATGCCGGGACGGTTCAGCGCGGCCGACAGGACGCCTCCGGCGTTGCGGTGCGTGGAGTGGGTGCCGAGCCGGTCGAGCGCGAGGTCGGTCGTCGTGGGGCCGGGGCGGCCGCGGTCCGGGGCGGCGTCGGGGTGTGCGAGCAGCAGTTCCAGGATCCGGCCGGCGAAGGCCGAATCGGCCCGGGCCGCCAGCATCCAGCAGGGCGTACAGGAGCGCCCGCCGGGGAACGCACCGACCTCGATCCCGGCCGGGTCGAACAGGTCGCCGCCCGGGCGCGGACCTGGGTAGCTGGCGACCGGTTCCGTCCCGCGGGCCCCGATCCAGGTCAGCACTTCCGCCCCAGAACCCGCACGGCCCGGGAGAAGCGCTCCGCCGAACCCGGGGCCCCGGCGCGTGGTGCTGTGCGAAGCTGGGCGGGTGACCGCGCTGGAGGATCTGAGACGGCTGCTGCGGGTGCGCGACCGCATGGACCGGGAGTACGCCGAGCCGCTCGACATGACCGAGCTGGCCCGTGGCGCCCTGATGTCCCCGGGCCACTTCCAGCGCAGCTTCCGCAAGGCGTTCGGGGAGACGCCGTACAGCTATCTGATGACCCGGCGCATCGAGCGGGCCAAGGTGCTGCTGCGCCGGGGCGATCTGAGCGTGACCGAGGTGTGCCTCGCCGTCGGCTGCACCTCGCTCGGTTCCTTCAGCTCCCGTTTCACCGAGCTGGTCGGCGAGACGCCGAGCGCCTACCGCGCCCGCGACCACGAGGAGAGCGCGGTGATCCCGCCCTGCGTGGCCCGCCGGCTGACCCGGCCGCGGCGGCGCCTGTACTGAGGCACGGCGGGCCCGCCGGTTCTAGGGTGAGCCCATGGACGTGAAACTCGCGCAGTGCTTCCTCGCCGTGGACGACCACGACAAGGCCATCGCCTTCTACCGCGACGTGCTCGGTCTGGAGATCCGCAACGACGTCGGCTTCGAGGGGATGCGCTGGGTGACCCTGGGCTCCCCGCTCCAGCCGGACGTCGAGATCGTCCTGGAGCCGCCGGACGCCAGCCCGGACGCCTCCCCCGCGGACAAGCAGGCGCTCAACGAACTCCTGGCCAAGGGCCTGCTGCGCGGGGTCATCTTCACCACGCCGGACTGCGACGCGCTGTACGAGCGGGTGCGGGAGTCCGGCGGCGACGTCCTCCAGGAGCCGATGGACCAGCCGTACGGGGTCCGCGACTGCGCCTTCCGGGATCCGGCGGGCAACCAGCTCCGCTTCATCGAACGCCCCACCGGCTGAACTCCCCGCCCGCGCCCCCTCCTACACTCCCCGGATGACGATCCGCTGGACCTACGCCTTCGCCGACCGCCCCGGCGCGCGCCTCGCCGACGCGTGCGCCTTCTGGACGGCCGCCACCGGTACCCGGCTGTCCGCGTTCCGCGGCGACGACGGCGAGTTCGTGACGCTGCTGCCGGAGGGGACGGACCCGAGCGTGAAGCTCCAGGGCGTCCGCGAGGGCGACGGCGGCGCCCACGTCGACCTGTGCGCCGACGACGTACGGGAGGTGGTCGCGCTCGCCCGGGGGCTCGGCGCCGGCCTGGTGGCGGACCACGGCGACTGGGCCGTACTGCGTTCTCCCGCCGGGCAGTTGTTCTGTGCCGTGCCCTGGCAGGGGGAGACGGTACGGCCGCCGGTGGTGTCCGGCAGCCGCCTGGACCAGGTGTGCCTCGACATCCCGCCGTCCCGGTACGACGCCGAGTCCGCGTTCTGGGCCGGGCTGACCGGGTGGCAGCAACGGGCGGGCTCCCGGCCGGAGTTCACCGTGCTGCTACCGCCGGCGGGCTTGCCGGTACGGCTGCTGCTCCAGCGGCTCGACGAGGAGCGCCCGGCCTCCGCCCACCTCGACCTCGCCTGCGCTGACCTCGCGGCCGTCCGCGAACGGCACGAGAAGCTGGGCGCCGTGGTCGTGCGTGCGGGCGCCCACTGGACGGTGATGCGCGACCCGGCCGGCGGCACGTACTGCCTGACCGGCCGCGACCCGGAGACCGGCGGGCTGCCGGCCGGCGGCGCCCGGCCGGTCGGGTAGCCCCCGCGTCGGGGGATTCACGGCCGGGTCATGCCCAGCGCTCCACGTCCACCACGGCCTCGGCCGGTACGGGTCCGTACACGTGCGGGAACTCCTCCCCGCCCGGTTCGACGGACTCGTACTTCACCGGCACACCGACCCGGGCCGGGTCCACCACCAGGACGACCAGCTCGTCGGGGCCGTCGTAGCCGCCGTAGAGGAAGCCGGCGACGGTCGGGAGCTGGTCGCGGGTGGAGAAGTGGATGAAGCCCTCCTCCTGGAGGGTGCGGCCCCGGGTGGACATCTCGTAGGTGCCGCGCTCGCGCGCCGCCTCCCACAGGGAACGCTCGGTGATGTGGAGGATGTACGGAAGTTTCGGCATGCGCCCACGCTACGGCGTCCCCCCGTCCGCCGACGGCTTCTCCGGGCCGCTGCCGCCCGGCCCGGCCGGCGCAGCGGCGGACCGGTCGTCCTGGGCGGGCCGGCCGGTGGCGTCGTGTCTCCCGCAGTCGGGGTTGCGGCAGGGGCCGGGGCCCCAGACCGGCACCCAGGCGCCCAGCGTCTTGTGCCGCTTGACGACCGTTTCGACGGGCTGTCCGCAGACGGGACAGGCAGGTGCGTCGCTGTCCATGCCCTCAGGGTAGGTCGGCGGCAGCCTCAGCGCTTCCTGCCGTAGGTGCGCACCACCACGCCGTTGCCGAAGGTGCGGACGGACTCCAGGGCGAACTCCTTGAGGTCCAGGCCGGTGGCGAACATCGGCATGCCCTTGCCGTAGACGAGGGGGTAGCTCTTGATGACGAGTTCGTCGATCTCGTCGAGCAGTTCTCCGGCGACCTGCGCGCCGCCGCACAGGAAGATGTCGAGCCCGCCGTCCTCCGCCTTCAGGGCGCGGACCCGGCCGGTCAGGTCGTCGGCGACGATCTCGACGTTCGGATGGGGCGAGGTACCGAGACTGCGGGAGGCGACGTACTCGCGCAGGTGACCGAAGGGGCTGGTGACGCCCTCCCGCAGAGCCAGCTCGTAGCTGGCCCGGCCCTGGACGATCGTGTCGAACCGCCTGTTCTCCAGGTGGTCGACTCCGAGCGCCTTGCGGGCCTGGGTGGGCAGGGTCTCCGGGAGTTCCGCCGCGAGGAAGGCCGAGTACTCCTCGTCCAGGTAGCGGAACATCGCGGAGGCGTCACCGTGCTCGTCGCCGATGAATCCGTCGAGCGAACAGGCGATGACGTACGAGAGCTTGCGCAAGCGGGTCTCTTTTCGTGGGACGGCGGGGGGGAGCGGCCGGGGTGGGCACCCCGCGTACCGCTCCGCATGTAGTGGTTCATTTGTAGTACTCCAACTGTCGTGGTGCAAGGGTTTTTCGCTGTCCGTTCGAGACAGGGCGCGGCCCCGCGCAC
>NZ_JBEYXJ010000077.1:0-17388 GCF_040645015.1 Streptomyces sp. NPDC046881
TTCGCCGTGCCTGCGTACGCCCACCCGTTGCGGCACCATCCATCAGGCGTATCGGGACGGGATGGAGGACCAGCTCGGCTCCCCGGGACTGGTCCTCAACGCCGTGGTGCTGTGGACCACCCGGTACATCGACGCCGCCGTCGCCCAACTCCGTGCCGAGGGTCACGAGATCCGGGACGAGGACATCGCCCGCCTGTCTCCGCTCAAGCACCGCAACCTCAACGTCCCGGGTCGCTATGGCTTTACCGCCTCCACCCCGGCTGGCGGCGCCCTACGCTTGACCTTGACGCAACGGCAGGGTTTCTACTGACGGTATGCGAATCGGAGAGATCGCCGCGCTCGTGGGGCTCACCACCCGGGCGATCCGGCACTACCACCAGGTCGGGCTGCTTCCGGAACCGGAGCGGCGCCCCAACGGCTACCGGGCCTACGGCGTCCGCGATGCCGTCCTGCTCGCCCGGGTGCGCCGGCTCACCGAACTCGGCCTCAGCCTCGGTGAAGTGCGCGACACACTCGCCGACGATGCCGGGCGCGAACTGACCGAGGTATTGGAGGAACTCGACGCAGACCTGGCCCGCCAGGAGGCCGCCATCCGGGAGCGCCGCCGCCGGCTCGGCGCCCTGCTCGCCGAGCCGCCCGGCGCGACCGGGCCCGTCTCGCCCGCCCTCGCCGCACTGCTGGCACAGGCTCCCCGAACAGACTCGCCGAGCGCGGCCAAGGACCGCGAGTACCTCACGCTGCTGGACGCCACCAGCACCGGCAACCAAGAGATGCTCGCGCTGTTCGAAACGCTGATCGCCGATCCCGCGGTTGTCGAACTGTATGAGCGCCTCGACGCGCTCGCCGAAGCCCCCACCGACGATCCCCGGATCGCACCACTGGCAGCTGACCTGATGGCAGCCGTCCCCGAGGAGCTGTTCGCCGCGATCCCCGAGCACGGGGTAGTCGTGACCGGGTTCAAGGAGGCTCTGCTCGCCGAGTACACCCCCGCGCAAGCGGAAGTCGTGGGCCGGCTCATGGACGCTTTCGTGGAAAGGGGCCGGGGATGAGCGGCCAGTCAAGGGGCGTACGGGCGGCGCGAGTCGCGGTGGCCACCGTGCTGCCAGGGGAACTGGCCCTGGCGGCCTGCCTGGCAGCCGGGGTCCGGCCGCCCGGGTGGGCGCTGGCGGGCGCCGAGGCGCTGGTGCTCGCAGTGCTGCTGCTGGAGACCTGGGTGCTGCGCTCGCTGTACGTCGCCGCGCGCGCCCGCGGCGCGGACCGTAGGGCGGCTAGGCGGTCCGCCGTAGAGGAGGCGGTACCGGTGACGGTCCGCCGCCTGGTCCTCCACGAGCTGCGCGCCCTTGCTTCCCTGGGGCGGTGGGTCCGGCGCGGCACGCACGGGGTGCGCCCCGGGGACCTCGCTGCCCCGTACACCGGGCCCCAGACCGCGATGATGTACGGGCTGCTCTTCGTCATGGTGATCGAGACGGTGGGCCTGGCCTTCCTCATCCCTTGGCCGACGGTCCATCGGGTGATCCTGATACTCGACCTGTACGGCGTCGTCCTCGTGCTGGCCCTGCACGCCGCCTGCGTCACCCGGCCGCACGTCGTGCGCCCCGACGGCTCTCTGCGGATCCGCTACGGAGCCCTTTTCGACCTGGCCGTACCGCCGGACGCGGTCGCCTCGGTCCGGGTGGACCGGCGCTATCCCGAGGGCCGCCTGATCACCCTCTCCGAGGACGGGGTCCTCGACCTGATCGTGGGCAGCCAGACCTCGGTGACCCTGGAGCTGAAACGGCCACTCCCCTTCACCCGCCCGCTCGGCGCAACGGAAGAGGCCCACACCATCCGCTTCCACGCCGACGACCCACGCGCACTGGTCAGCGCACTCCATCAGCCCGCCTGATCACACAGGTTGGTCTTCGCCGCGACGGGGCGCCCGGCAAGGCGCTCCGATCGGCCGCTCGCCCGGTTACATGTTCGACTTCTCGGCATTCTCACAAATGACCACGGCGAAGGCATGGCACTGAACAACCTCGGCAACGCCCTGCGGGAGACTCCCGCACCGTCGCCACCGCCACCGCCCTCGGCCTCATCCGCCGGTGACCCAGGCACACGGACGCCCGGAGCCGCGCCCGGCCACAGGGTGTTGGGGCCACGCGCCGGGCACCGCGGCTCAGCGTTCGTCGGGGGTGTGCTCCCCGTCCCCTGGTCCAGTCGTCCCCGTGGCGTCCCGCGGTGCCGGGGCGAGCAGGACGTCGATGCCCGCCCGCAGGTACCGCTCCAAGGTGGCTTCCGACGCGGCGATCAGGGCCGGGGGCCGTATCTCGGTGCGCATCAGGCTGGTGCCGAGCATCCAGGCCGCCAGGAGTTCCGCGCGCAGGCCGGCGTCGGGGCCGCCGAGGCGGGAGGCCAGGCGCTCGGTGAACACCTCCGTGAAGTCGGCCCGCAGCCGGGCCAGCGCCTCGTCCCGGCCGGAGGACCGCAGGACCGACAGCACCGGGTGCGGGAAGTCGCCCTCCTTCGGCGTCCCCGACAGCAGCGCGCAGAACCAGTCGGGGATCGTCTCGACCGGCTCCTCCAGCAGGGGTTCAAATATCTTGCCGGTGCCCACCACGTCGTTGAACAACGCTTCCTTCGAGCCGAAGTAGCGGTAGACGAGGGCGGCGTCCACACCCACGTCACCCGCGATGTCGCGCACGCTGGTGCCCTCGTAGCCGTACTTGCCGAAGCGGAACGCGGCGGCGGACCTGAGCGCGGTGCGCGTGGCCGAGGCCGAGCGCCTGTGGGCTGGTCGGCAGACCTCCGCCTTCGGCGCCTCGCCGTCGTGTACTCCCGTCACGTCACCGCACCTCCGTCGCCCGCGGACCTCCCGCTGCCCGCCCCATGGTCCAGTGTGAAGCGGCTGTCTCAAAGTCACCGACCGTTGTCACCAATCGTTGACTTGTGTTCGCGCCGCGTGCCATACCTGAGGCAGGTCAACGATTGATGACTTCAACCTCGTTCTGCCGGGCCGTACGACGGAGTCGGCCCGTTCCGGGTCGCCCGCACGGCGCGAGGCACGCGTCCCCGACGCGCGTCCGACGCCGCCGCGCGCGGGCCCCACCGACCGGAAATGGGGATCTTCTGTGCCTACTCGACATGTCGCCGTGATCGGAACCGGTTACGTCGGACTGACCACCGGTGCCTGCCTGGCATCGCTGGGACACACCGTGGTGTGCGCCGACGCCGACCCGCACAAGGTCGAACGGCTGCGCGAGGCCCGGGTCGACATCCTGGAGCCCGATCTGCCGGAGACCGTGCGGGACGCCCTGGAGGCGGGCCGGCTGGAGTTCACCGGCGACACCGCGGCCGCCGTCGCCGAGGCCGAGGTGGTGTTCCTGTGCCTGCCCACACCCATGGGAGCGGGCGGCGCGGCCGACCTCGCCGCCGTCGAGGCCGTCGCCGGGGAGATCCGGGACATCCTGCGCCCCGACTGTGTCGTCGTCAACAAGTCGACCGTGCCGGTCGGCACCTGCGAGCGCGTCGCCGCACTGCTCGGCCGGGCCGACGTGACCGTGGTGAGCAACCCGGAGTTCCTGCGCGAGGGCCGCGCCGTCCACGACTTCCTGCACCCCGACCGCATCGTGATCGGCTCCGCCGACCGGGCCGCCGCCCGGCGCGTGGCCGACCTGTACGCCGCACTCGACGCGCCGCTGGTCCTCACCGACCCCGCCAGCGCCGAACTGACCAAGTACGCGGCGAACTTCTTCCTCGCGATGAAGCTGTCGTTCGCCAACAACCTCGCCACCCTCTGCGAGCGCTTCGGCGCCGACATCGCCGATGTCACCGAGGGCATCGGGCGCGATCCGCGCATCGGCTCGGCGTTCCTGCGGCCCGGGCCGGGCTGGGGCGGCTCCTGCCTGCCCAAGGACACCCACGCCCTGCTGACCGTGTGCGACCGGTCCGGGGTCGACTTCCCGCTGCTGAGCGCCACCATCGAGACCAACGTCGCCCACCAGCGCCGGCTGGTGGAACGGGTGGCCGCCGCGTGCGGGCGCGGCGAGGACGGCTCCCTGCACGGCGTACGACTCGCCCTGTACGGCCTGACCTTCAAGGCCGGCACCTCCGACCTGCGGGACTCGCCCGCGCTCGCCGTCGCCCGGCTGCTGCGCGAGCGCGGCGCCGAACTCACCGGGTACGACCCGGCGTTGTCGCAGGAGCGGCCCGACCTGAGCGATCTGGTCAAGCTGGTCGCCGACCCGGTGCGGGCCGCCGAGGGGGCCGCGGCCTGCCTGGTCCTCACCGAGTGGCCGGAGCTGCGGGACCTCGACTGGGCGGCGATCGCCGCGCGGATGAGCGGTCACGAGGTGCACGACTTCCGCAACCTGCTGGACGCGGACCTGCTCGCGCGCGCCGGGCTGAGCCGGCGGGGCATCGGGAGCCCGGCGGCGCCGGCGCGGGTGGCGTGAAGCACCCGCGGAACGACCGGAATTCCCGCTGATCCGCACGCGGCCGTCCGCCGGAAGTCCCCAACCCTTCCCGAGAGTTCTCACCAGAAAGGCTCACCCCATGCGGGTTCTGTGCACCACGCTCGGCAGTCCCTCGCACGGGCGCGCCCAGCTGCCCCTGCTGCGCGCCCTGGCCGAGGCCGGCCACCAGGTGCTGGTGGTCACCGCCGACACCCTTGCCCCGGTCTTCCGTGACGACGACGTCGAAGTGAACGCCGCACTGGAGCGGTTCAACCCGTTCGCCGCGGCCGGCCCGTACCTCGCCGCACTCCCCGAGCCCCCCGACATGACCAAGCCAACACCGGAGCTGACCCGGTTACTGCTGCGGGGCGTGGCCGGGGCCGCCGTCAAGCCGCAGCTGGACGTCCTGCTCCCCCTCGCCCGGGAATTCCGCCCCGATCTGATCCTGCGGGACGGCATGGACATGAGCTCGGTGCTCATCGCCGAGCTGCTGGGCGTACCGCAGCTTCCGACGCCCTCCGGGTTCAGCAACATCATGGACCCCGCCGAGATCCTGCCGCTGCTCAACGAACGGCGCGAGGAGCTGGGGCTGCCGGTGCGGGACGACCCGCTGTCCGTCGTACCGCACGGCCGCGTCGACTACGTACCGCCCGCCTTCTCCTTCGCCCGGAACCTGTCCGCGAGCTGGTCCTACCGGCAGACGGTCGACGTCGAGCGCCGCGGGGTACTGCCCCCGTGGGCGGCCGGACTGCCCACGGACCGGCCGCTGGTGTACGCCGCGATCGGTACGGCCCTGCCGGTGCTGCGGGAGCACATGGCGGAGTCGGCCGAGCCGCTGCCGGTCAAGCTGCCGGACACCGCCGAGAGCCTGCGCGCGATCGTGGGAGCGGCGGTCGAGCTGGACGACTGCACGGTGGTGGTGTCGACGTCCGGGCTGCCGCTGGACACCGACGGGCTGCCCGGGCACGTCCACGTCGCCGAGCACGTGCCGCAGCCGCTGCTGCTGGAGTCGGTCGACCTCTTCGTGACCCACGGCGGGTTCAACAGCATCCGGGAGGCCATGCGCACCGGCACACCGCTGGCGGTCCTGCCGCACTTCGGGGACCAGCACGCCAACGCCGAGCGCGTGGAGGAGCTGGGCCTCGGCCGCCACATCGCCGACCGCAGCGCGGCAGGCATCGCCGACGTGTGCCGCAAGCTGCTCGCCGACCCCGCTCCCCGGGCGCGCGCCCGGGCGGCCCAGCTGGCGATGCTCACGCTGCCGGACGTCGAGCAGGCGGTCGGCGACCTGGAGGGGCTCGTCGGGTAGCCCGGACCGCCCCGGCTTACGGGGCCGTTCCCGGAAGCCGGGGGCGGCCCCTCATCTCCCCCTCCCCTAGGACGACTTGTGACCTTCTCCGACTCCCGGCAGCAGGGCGCCGCCGGGGACGCGCCCGCACGGCTCAGTCACCGGCAGATCACCACCGTCATGTCCGGCCTGGTGCTCGGCATGTTCCTGGGGGCGCTGGACCAGACGGTGGTCTCCTCCGCCCTGCGCACCATCGCCGACGACCTGCAGGGGCTGACGGCCCAGGCATGGGTGACCACCGCCTACCTCATCACCGCGACCATCGCGACACCGCTGTACGGCAAGCTCTCCGACATCCACGGCCGCCGGCCCGTCTACCTCGCCGCGATCGCCCTGTTCACGGCGGGCTCACTGCTGTGCGGCTGCGCCACCTCGATCCACGAACTCGCCGCCTTCCGCGCCGTGCAGGGGCTCGGCGGCGGAGGGTTGATGTCACTGGCGATGACGATCGTCGCCGACATCACCACCCCCCGTGAACGGGGCCGCTACCAGGGCTACTTCATGGCCGTGTTCGGCGGTGCCAGCATCGTCGGCCCGCTCGTGGGCGGCGCGTTCGCGGACCGGAGCAGTCTGCTCGGCATCGACGGCTGGCGCTGGATCTTCCTGATCAACATGCCGCTCGCCGCCGCGGCGGCCGTGGCGATCGTCCGGGTGCTGCGCTTCCCCCACCGGCGCGTGCGGCACCGGCTCGACCTCCCGGGTGCGCTGGCCCTCGCCGTCGGGCTCGTGCCGCTGCTGACCGTCGCCGAGCAGGGCCGCAGTTGGGGCTGGGCCTCGCCCGGGGCCCTGCTGTCGTACGCGATCGGCGTGGTGGGGCTCACCGTGTTCGTCGTGGTGCAGTGGCGGACGGGTGACGCGGCGCTGCTGCCGCCGCGCCTGTTCCGCGTCCGCGCCTTCCGGCTGGGCGTGGGGCTGCACTTCGTCGTCGGGATCGGCATGTTCGGCGCGATGACGACGCTGCCGCTCTATCTCCAGCTCGTCCGCGGCATGAGCCCCATGGCGGCGGGCCTGGCCACCCTGCCCACGGTGTTCGCGAACCTCGCGGTGACACTCCTCGTGGGCCGGCTGATCTCCCGGACCGGCCGGTTCAAGGTCCATCTCGTCGCCGGGATCGGCTCGTTCACGGCGGCGATGCTCGTGTTCGCCACGCTCGGCGTGGACAGCCCGCTGTGGCAGGCGGCGCTCGGCATGGCGCTGATGGGCGCGGGACTCGGCGCGTCGATGCAGACGCTGACCACGCTCGCCCAGAGCGAGGTGCCCCGCACGGACATGGGCGCGGCGACGGCCTCGGTCAACTTCTTCCGCTCCAACGGCGGCACGGTCGGCACCGCCGCGTTCCTCTCGGTCCTGTTCTCCACGGCGGCCGGCCGGATAGCCGACCGGCTGGCCGAGGCCCGCCACGACCCGGCCTACCGCCGGCTGCTGGCCCAGCCCGACAACGCCCACGCCCTCGCGGGAGTGCTGCGCCCCGGCGGCGGTGTCGACCTGGAGGACTCCGCCTTCCTGCACGCGCTCGACCGGGGCGCCGCGCTGCCGTTCCTGGAGGGGTACGTCGCCTCGATGCGCATCGTCTTCCTCACCGGCGCCGCGGTGGCGCTGGTCGCCTTCCTGCTCGCGGCCTGGCGGGTACCGAACCTGACGCTCTCCGACGAGTAGTGCCGCCTTGCGGCGTTCGCGCGCGCCGCGGCCCTGCTGGTGACCGGCCGTCCCAGGGGGATGTCGTCCAGCCGGCCGGCGCCGGTCACGGTGCACCTCCAACCGCCCGGCTGGAGGGGAAGCAGACGTAGGGGGCGTCCGGCCGCGTTGAGCGAGGCCCCTCAACCGGATCGCGTTTCCACCGGCTGCCGCAGGATCGTCCTGAGCTTGGCGGGATCGGTCCTGCGCGGGTCGCTGAGGTAGATCTCGTGGTGCAGTCCCGCCTCCCGCAGGTCGTTGGCGGGGAGGTATGCGTGATGCAGCCTGGTCAGGATCGGTGTCTCGTCGTCATAGGAGCCGATGTGGAGGACCTGGGCGCTGGTGCCCTCGTGCAGTGTCTCCGACCGGACGTCGGCGATGGCCGGGAGGGTCTTCTTGGCCAAGGCGGTGTGCTTGGCCTCTTCGAGCATGTCGGCGGTGATCCAGTCGGGGACGTTGATGAGCAGTGTCCAGTGCCAGTTGTCCTTCAGCCTGGCCAGGAAGTCGTTCATGTCGTCCGCCCACCACAGTCCTTCGAGGGGGCCCACGACGAAGTTCTTGCCGAGGTCGTTCCTGCTCGCGAACTTGGCGGTGTACGCGACCGCGTAGAGCGCCTCGACCGCGTGGCGGTATGCGGCGACGCTGTTCGGGTCACCGTGCCCGTCGATGGCGAGGAAACGCAGCTCGGGGATGTCGACGAGTTCCCAGTCGGTGTTCTTGGGCGCGTAGCACTTCTTGAGCTCGCGCTTGACGTCGTATGGGGTGGTCATGTGGGGGAGCCTTCCTCTTGGTGAGGCGGGCGGCAAGGTGGGGCGGGATCGGCGCGTTCCTTGTCGTTGGGCCGCTACGAGACGATGTGCACGTCGATGCGGAAGAGACTCGACTGAGGTTCTCCCGCACCTGGTCGCGTCGCTCGCGTGGACCGTGGATCCCCCGGGGGAAATGGGCGGCAGGGGCGCCTTGGTACGCGGTACGGTGCGCCGATGTCAGTGATCAAGAAGTTCCAAGTCACCTTCGACTGCGCGGAACCCGAGCGCCTCGCTCGTTTCTGGTGCGAGGCGCTGGGGTACGTCGTACCGCCGCCGCCCGAGGGGTTCGGCACCTGGGACGATTACCACCGCACCCTGCCTCCGGAGCAGCGGGGATCCTGGTTCGCCTGCAGTGACCCCTCGGGCGTGGGCCCGCGCCTGTTCTTCCAGCGTGTCCCCGAGGGCAAGGTCGTCAAGAACCGGGTGCATCTCGATGTCCGGGTCGGCACCGGGCTGGTGGGGGCCGAACGCCTCGCCGTGCTCGAAGCGGAGTGCGCACGACTGGTCGCGCTCGGCGCGACCCATGTGCGCACGCTGTATGCCGATGAGGAAAACGAGTCGTGCATCCCGATGCTCGACATCGAGGGCAACGAGTTCTGTATCGACTGAGTACCGTGCGAGCCCGGGGAGGCGGGAAGCCGCCTCCCCGGGCCTCTCTTCTGCCCTGATCGGCCTTGGACGCGCCACCGGAGGGCATCGCCTCCGGTGGCGTCGTCGCGTCAGCCGGCTGCTCCCGTGAGGGCGAGGAACTCGCTGCGGGAGCGGGCGTCGGATCGCAGCAGGCCGAGCAGGGTGGAGGTCATGGTGCTGGATCCGGTCGCCTGGACGCCACGCAGGGTCATGCAGGCGTGTTCGGCCTCGATGACCACGCCGACGCCCTTGGGTTCCAGGTTGGTCTGCAGCCAGTCGGCGACCTGTTTGGTGAGGCGTTCCTGGACCTGGGGGCGGCAGGCGAAGTGCTCGACGACACGGGCCAGCTTGGACAGGCCCAGGATCCGGGCGCCGGGCAGGTAACCGACGTGGGCGGTGCCGACGATCGGCAGCAGGTGGTGCTCGCAGACGGTCCGGACCGGTATGCGGCGAGCAAGGACGAGTTCGTCGTAGCCCTCGTCGTTGGGGAAGGTGGTCAGGTCGAAGGGGCGCGGGGTGAACAGTTCGGCGTACGCGCGGGCCATCCGTCCCGGTGTGCCGCGCAGGCTCTCCGAGGCGGTGGAGACGCCGAGGGCCTCGAGGAACTGGCCGGCCGCCTGCTCCGCGGCGGCCAGGTCGATGCCTCCGGTTTCGTGGACGACCCGCAGGGCGGGCCGTGCGGGTGCCGTGTCCTCGTCGTCCAGCAGGTCCGTCAGGGCGGTGGTGCGGCGGGGGCGCTCGGTCATGTCAGCTGCCCCCGACGCCGAGGGCGCTCAGCAGGACCAGGACGAGGGTGGCCACGGCGAACAGACCGTGTGCCACGACGACGGGCACCGGGAGGTGCCGTTCGGCGGGAACAGCCCCTTCACCGCCCTGAGCCGTTGCCGTGGCGGTCGTCCCGGCGGCGGCGCGGTCGCGGTGGACGGGGATCCAGCGGGCCAGCATCACGAACCCCAGCAGGGCGACCGGCAGCAGCAGCCCGAACGAGGTCCAGGCCAGGGCGGTCCTGTCGGCCACCACGTAGACGATCCACACCACCAGTCCGATCGCGGCCAGGGCGAAGTGACCGAAGAGGACCGGTGCGGGGAGGCGGCTGGTGCCGGCTTGCTGCTGCCGGATGCCGCCGCGTTGGATCCAGGTGCCGAGCATGTAGAAGCCGCCGAGGGCGGTGACCACCCAGGTGATCAATGCGGCGATGTCCATGGGGACTCCAGGTGCGGTCGGGGGTGGCGGGCGGTCGGGGCGGGCCGGCCGCCATGGTGGGGACGGGGGGCGAGTCAGGCGGGGGTACGCGGGCTGCCGCGGCCGGGGTCGGGGGTGTATCCGTCGGCCTGGGTGTTCTCGTCGGCGACGCGCACGCCGTAGCGGTAGGCGAGCTTGCCGCCCAGGAATCCCGAGACGGCGAGGGCCGCCACGCTGACCGCGGACAGGACGAGCCGGCCGGTTCCGACGCTTCCGCCGGCGGTGTAGTCACCGTGTCGCCACAGGAAGTTGACGACGTAGGCGGCGGTCACCAGCAGGTTCAGCGTCATGTGCACCAGGGCGGTGCGGAAGGCCCGGGTGCCGGCGGGGATCGCGAACAGGTCGAGGAAGCCGACCATGGCCGCGAGCAGGGCGCCGATCACCCCGACCGCGATCAGCCACTCCGAGGACTGGGTGAGGAAACCGGGGCGGTGCACGACGTGGGAAGCGATGTCGAACACCAGGCTGGTCACCCAGGCACCGATCGGCACGGTCACCAGGATCGGGTGGAACGGGTGGCCGTACGGGCCGGCGAGCGCGGCACTGACCGGGCGCTTCGCCTGAAGCTGTGACTCATGGGCCATGGCCATCGACCTCCCAGGGGTTTCACCAATGATTCTTGGTCTTATTGGGAGGGGGCGTCAAGATGCTCGACGGAAGAGGCGAGAAGAACGCTTGTGCCCATGCCGATGGGAGTTACCGTGGTCGTGTGGCTTCCGATCCGAGTGAGCAGTTCGACACGGCCGACAGCGCCATCGACTCCGTCAGCGTCCTGAGCGAGGACTCGCGGCGGCGCATGTTCGCCTTCATCCGCCGTGCCCGCCGCGCCGTCACCCGTGACGAGGCCGCCGCCAGCGTCGGCATATCCCGCAAGCTGGCCGCCTTCCACCTCGACAAACTCGTCGACGCCGGACTGCTCCGCGCGCACTACGAGACGCCCGGCGGGATACGCAAGGTCGGCCGGCAGCCCAAGGTCTACGAGCCCACCGACGCCCAGATCACCGTGAGCATCCCCGACCGCCGCCACGAACTCCTGGCGGACCTGCTCCTGGACGCCGTCCTCACCGAAGGCCGGGACGAGAACGCCGCAGAGGCGGCGGTGCGGACCGCCGGGCAGCGCGGCCGGCAGCTGGGCGAGACCGCGCGGGAGGAGACCCGGCCGGGCCGCCTGGGCCCCGAGCGGGGGCTGACCGCGTGCGAGCGGCTGCTGGAGCAGTACGGCTACGAACCCGTCCGGGAAACCCCCACCCGGCTGCGGCTGCGCAACTGCCCCTTCCACCCGCTGGCGGGGAAGGCCCCGGACCTGGTGTGCGGCATGAACCACGCCTTCCTGAGCGGCTACCTGGAGGGCCTGGAGGTCAACGGCGTCCACGCCGTCCTGGCCCCCGAGTCCGGGGAGTGCTGCGTACGGCTGGGCCCGAGCGACGCGGCTCGCGAGGACGGGGCCGGCTGAGGCGCCCGCGCGAGCACGAGCAGCGCCGCCCGCGGACCCGGCGGGTTCGCCTCCGTCTCCCCCCCGCCCCCGGCCTCGTGACGGTCAGCGGCCGGTGGCCGACGGACGCCACCGGCTGCGTCGGCCCCCCGGGCCGGGAGCCGGAGGCCTTCACACCGCGCCCGCCGCTCCGGCGGGGCGCCCGGGAGGCCGGTCGGTCACCGGCTCGTGCGCTGTGCCGCCACGATCGCCTTCAGGGTCTTCTCCGCGCCCGCGCGCCGCTGCACCCGTTCGGCGAACGCCGGGAACTGTGACGCGATCCTGGTCAGGAACCGCAGTTCGAGCGGGGCGACGTTGATCTCGGCGGCGTTGCGTTCGATCGCGCGCGTGACACCCCTGACCACCTGCCCCGGTGCGACCGTGCGGACGCCGGCGGGCGTGGGTGAACCGGTGTCGGCGAACATCCCGAGGTCGCGGACGAACCCGGGCTGCACGATGGAGACGCCGACGCCGGTGCCGTGCAGATCCTGGCGGAAGGCCAGGGAGAAGCCGCGGAGGCCGAACTTCGTCGCGGTGTACAGGGACGACGACTTGGTGGCGGCCATGCCCGACAGGGAGCCGACGAAGCAGATGTGGCCGTGTCCGCGGGCCACCATGCCGGGGGCGAGCAGCCGTGCGAGCATCGCGGGGGCGCGCAGGTTCACCGCGAGCGCCCGGTCGATCTGGTCGGGCGTGTAGTCGAGCAGGTCGCCGCTGGAGGGCAGCGCCGCGTTGGCGATGAGGATGTCCGCGCCGGCGGCTTCCTCGGCGAGTCGCCTGACGTCCTCGTCGTCGGCGAGATCGGCCAGGACCGTCCGGGCCCCGTAGCGGTCGGCCAGGGGTTCCAGTGCCTCCCTCCGCCGCCCGGTGAGGACGAGGTGTGCGCCGCGCGCGGACATCTCCGCGGCGATGGCGCCGCCGATGCCGCCCGTGACTCCGGTGAGCAGAACAGTTGCCCCGGCAATGTGCACGACTACCCTCCCATGTTGTTCGTTCGAACGAACAGTAGGGACGGCGGGCGTTTCTGTCCACCGCGTCGACGGCGCACGTGCGGTCCTGGGCGGAAGGCCGCTGATGGAACAATGCATGGCATGCCGAACGCCGCCCCCTCCGCCTCCACCCGCCAGCGCATCATCACCGCCGTCCTGCGGATCATCGGCGAGGACGGGGTCGCTGCCGTCACCAACCGGCGCATCGCCCGGGAGGCGGGGGTGTCGCTCGGCTCGGTGACGTACCACTTCGAGACCCAGCACGAGCTGCTGCGCGAGAGCCTGCTGCACTTCGTGCGCGAGGAGGCCCGGCACTTCACCGAGCTGGCCGACCAGTGCCGGACCGACGGCATCGGCGTGGAGGAGGCCGCGTCCCTGGCCGGCCAGGTCGCGTGCGGCACGGCGCTGGACAGTGCCCATCTCGCCCCGTTCGAGCTGTACCTGCACGCCGGGCGCGACGAACGGCTGCGGGAGGCGGCGGCGGAGGCGTTCCGGGCCTACGACCGGCTCGCCACCCGGATCCTCACCGCTCTGGGCGTCCCGGGCGCGGAGCACCTGGCGGCCACCACGGTCGCCGTGGTGATGGGCCTGCAACTGCGCCGGCTGGCCACCGGAAGCCCGGCGGAGGACCTGGTCGACGCCCTCCTGCTGCTCGCACGGGGCGCCGCCGCCCAGGGCTGACTCACGGGGGAAAACCCCCGGCAGCCGGTGGGGCGGGCCTCCTGCGCATACGGTGGCGGGCAGGCTTCTTCGTGCCGGACGGCGTCTCCAGAATTCTCGGCATGACGATCTCTTCCGATGCCTCCCCCGCGAGTCCCCGGGCCACCGTCGATGCGGGCACGTCGCGCTCCGGTGCCGGCAGCGACTTCGCGCGGCTGTCCCGGCGGATCGCCGAGGCCGGCCTGCTGGAGCGGCGCCCCGGCTACTACACGGTGCGGCTCGCTCTCGTCGTCGGGGCGTTCGCCGGCGGCTGGGCGGCCTTCCTCGCCCTCGGCGACACCTGGTGGCAGCTGGCCGTGGCCGCCTTCCTGGCCCTGGTGTTCGGGCAGGTCGCCCTGGTGGCGCACGATCTGGCGCACCGGCAGGTCTTCCGGCGGCGCCGGCACAGCGAGTTCGCGGGACGGCTGTTCGGCAACCTCGGTGTCGGCATGAGCTACGGCTGGTGGATGAACAAGCACACCCGCCACCACGCCCACCCCAACCATGAGGAACTCGACCCCGATGTCGCCCCGGACATCCTGGTGTGGTCCGCCGAACAGGCCCGCGCCAGCCGGGGCCTGGCCCGCTTCCTCGGCGGTCACCAGGCGGTGCTGTTCTTCCCGCTGCTGACCCTGGAGGGCTTCAACCTGCACGTCGCGAGTGTGCGGGCGCTGCGCTCACCGTTCATGAAGAACCGGGTGCTGGAGGGCGCGCTGCTCCTGGCGCACATGGCCGCCCTGCTCTCCGCCCTGTTCCTGGTGCTCTCACCGGGCAGGGCGGTGGCGTTCCTCGCCGTGAACCAGTGCCTGTTCGGCCTCTACCTGGGCTGCACCTTCGCCCCCAACCACAAGGGCATGCCGACGCTCACCGGTGACCAGCAGCTCGACTTCCTGCGCCGCCAGGTCCTGACGTCCCGCAACGTACGCGGCGGCCTGCTCACCGACATGATGCTGGGCGGCCTCAACCACCAGATCGAGCACCACCTGTTCCCGGGCATGCCCACGGTCCACCTGCGCCGGGCCCGGCTGATCGTGCGGCGGTACTGCGCCGAGATCGGGGTGCCGTACCACGAGACGGGACTGGTCCGGTCCTACCGCGAGGCGCTGACGCACCTGCACCGCGTGGGCGAGCCGATCAGGCAGCGGCGCAGGGCGTGAACAACGAGCGGCGGCTCAGCCGGCCGGGGACGAGGCCCGGCGCGGCAGCTTCCAGCCGGGGCGCGGGAAGTGACAGGTGTAGCCGTCCGGGTAGCGCTCCAGATAGTCCTGGTGCTCGGGCTCGGCCTCCCAGAAGTCGCCCACCGGCTCGACCTCGGTGACCACCTTGCCCGGCCACAGGCCGCTCGCCTCGACGTCCGCGATGGTGTCCAGGGCGACGCGGTGCTGTTCCTCGTCGGCGTAGAAGATGGCGGACCGGTAGCTGCGCCCGATGTCGTTGCCCTGGCGGTCCCTGGTGGTCGGGTCGTGGATCTGGAAGAAGAACTCCAGGAGGTCGCGGTAGCTCGTGACCTTCGGATCGAAGAGGATCTCGATGGCCTCCGCGTGGTCGCCGTGGTTGCGGTAGGTGGCGTTCGGCGTGTCACCGCCGCTGTAGCCGACGCGGGTGGACACCACGCCCGGCTGCTTGCGGATCAGGTCCTGCATGCCCCAGAAACAACCGCCCGCCAGTACGGCCCGCTCGGTTTCCGATGTCATCGGTCGCTCCCTCACCCTCGAGCCGCTGTCCGGCGCGGACGTCGACGTACGGTTCTCACGTCCACCCAGCTTATTACCACGCCCGAGCAAGCATCGAGCGGGCCTGGGCGTACATCGGCGGGCGTACCAGGCGCCGAAGTCTTGACTCGGCAGGCGGCACTGGCGATCCTCATGGCGCACAGTTTACGCAGACATGACAAAGCGATATCGCGCGTGTCCCCGGGCCCCGACCTCCTCGCCGGCCGACCGCGCATCCCGCCGACCGAGGGACGTGGGCCGTGGCCATGACCAGCCGCCCGTACCGCCGACGCAAGAACGTCACCGTGATGTCACTGCTCCTCCTCGTCCTGGCCGTCGTACTCGGTCCCACTCCGAGTGCGGCGGCCGGGAACGACTGGTGGGTCCCGGGCGCACGACCGACGCCGGACTCGGGGATCGGCGTCACCGGCGAGCCGTTCACCGGCACGGACGCCCGGGGCCGGGTGCGCGGGTTCGTCGACGCCCACGACCACCTCTTCGCCAACGAGGCCTTCGGCGGGCGCCTCATCTGCGGGAAGGTCTTCTCCGAGGCCGGGATCGCCGACGCGCTCAAGGACTGCCCCGAGCACTACCCCGACGGGTCGCTGGCCGTCTTCGACTTCATCACCAAGGGCGGTGACGGCCGGCACGACCCGGTCGGCTGGCCCACCTTCAAGGACTGGCCCGCCCACGACTCCCTGACCCACCAGCAGAACTACTACGCCTGGGTGGAGCGGGCCTGGCGCGGCGGCCAGCGGGTGCTCGTCAACGACCTCGTCACCAACGGTGTGATCTGCTCGGTCTACTTCTTCAAGGACCGCAGCTGCGACGAGATGACGTCCATCCGGCTGCAGGCGAAGCTGACGTACGACCTCCAGGCCTACGTCGACAGGATGTACGGCGGCCCGGGCAAGGGCTGGTTCCGGATCGTCACCGACAGCGCCCAGGCGCGGGACGTCATCGAGCAGGGCAAGCTGGCGGTCGTCCTGGGCGTGGAGACCTCCGAGCCCTTCGGGTGCAAGCAGATCCTGGACGTCCCGCAGTGCGACAGGAAGGACATCGACGCCGGCCTGGACGAGCTGTACGCGCTGGGTGTGCGCAGCATGTTCCTGTGCCACAAGTTCGACAACGCCCTGTGCGGCGTCCGCTTCGACTCCGGCACGCTCGGCACGGCCATCAACGTCGGGCAGTTCCTGTCGACCGGCACCTTCTGGAAGACGGAGAAGTGCACGGGCCCGCAGCACGACAACCCGATCGGCTCGGCCGCGGCGCCCGGGGCCGAGGCGAAGCTCCCGGCGGGCGTGAGCGTCCCCTCGTACGGCTCGGACGCACAGTGCAACGTCCGTGGGCTCACCGACCTCGGTGAGTACGCCGTGCGCGGCATGATGAAGCGCAAGATGATGCTGGAGATCGACCACATGAGCGTCAAGGCCGTGGGCCGGGCGCTCGACATCTTCGAGGCCGGCTCCTACCCCGGTGTGATCTCCTCGCACAGCTGGATGGACCTGAACTGGACCGAGCGGGTCTACGGCCTCGGCGGCTTCGTCGCCCAGTACATGCACGGCTCCGAGGGATTCGTGGCCGAGGCGAACCGCACCAAGGCGCTGCGGGACAAGTACGGCGTCGGATACGGCTACGGCACGGACATGAACGGTGTCGGCGGCTGGCCGGGCCCCCGGGGCGCGGACGCCCCGAACAAGGTCACGTACCCCTTCCGGAGCGTCGACGGCGGTTCCCTCGTCGACCGCCAGACCACGGGCGAGCGCACCTGGGACCTGAACACCGACGGGGCCGCGCACTACGGCCTGGTCCCGGACTGGATCGAGGACATCCGGCTCGTCGGCGGACAGGACGTGGTGAACGACCTCTTCCGGGGCGCCCAGTCCTACCTGGACACCTGGGGAGCGACCGAGGGGCACCAGGCGGGCGTCGACCTCGCCCGGGGCGCACCGGCCACGGCCAGTTCGACGGAGTGGTGGAACCCGTTCACCAGCTACGCGCCGGGCCGCGCCGTCGACGGCGACCGGGACACCCGCTGGGCCAGCGAGTGGAGCGACGGCCAGTGGCTGCGGATCGACCTGGGCGCCACGCACCGGGTCGGGCGGGTCACGCTCGACTGGGAGCGCGCGTACGGGAAGGCGTACGGCATCCAGCTGTCGACGGACGGCGCGAACTGGCAGACGGTCTGGTCGACCACCACGGGCGACGGCGGCCTCGACACCGCCCGGTTCCCTGGCACACCGGCGCGCTACGTCCGCGTCACGGGCACGGAGCGCGGCACCGGGTGGGGCTACTCGCTGCGCGAGGTCGGCGTGCACAGCAGCTGAGAGACGGGCCGGGGGGTGACGCCCTGAGACGGCGCGGGCAACCCCCCGGCCAAGAAC
>NZ_JBEYXJ010000077.1:17398-42361 GCF_040645015.1 Streptomyces sp. NPDC046881
GCGGGTGGTGGTGTGCGCGCGGGCGGCGGCGTCGCCGTCCCCCGGCCCATGCCGGGGACGCTCTCTCAGGCGACCGCCGGCCTGCCGTGCTCCCGGTCCTCGTGGTGGATCGGTGTGGTCGTACCGGTGAGGGGGACGCCCGTCCCGCCCCGCCGGGCGGCGACGATCTCCGCGACGATCGACAGGGCGGTCTCCTCCGGGGTGCGGGCGCCCAGGTCGAGGCCGATGGGCGAGCGCAGCCGGGACAGCTCGCGTTCGGTGACGCCCTCCGCCCGCAGCCGGCGGTTGCGGTCCTCGTGGGTGCGGCGTGAACCCATCGCACCGATGAACGCGGCCGGCATCCGCAGGGCCTCCTTCAGCAGGGGCACGTCGAACTTGGCGTCGTGGGTGAGCACGCACAGGACCGTGCGGGCGTCGGTCGCGGTGCGCCGCAGGTAGCGGTGCGGCCAGTCCACGACGACCTCGTCGGCGTCCGGGAAGCGGTCCCGGGTGGCGAAGACGGGGCGGGCGTCGCAGACGGTCACGTGGTAGCCGAGGAACTTGCCGGCCCGGGCCAGCGCCGACGCGAAGTCGACGGCGCCGAAGACGATCATGCGCGGGGGCGGCACGTTCGACTCCACCAGCAGCGTCAGACCGCCGGGGCAGTGCGACCCTCCCCCAGACTCCGTCCGGGGGGACCCCCATCTCGCTTCGCTCGCGGAGAGGTCCACCGTGCCGGTACGGCCCGCCTCCAGCAGGGCCCGGGCCTCAGCCGCCGCCACCCGGTCCAGCTCCGGGTGGCCGCCCAGACCACCCTCCGACGTGCCGTCGGACCGGACCAGCAGGGCACCTCCGAGGAGTTCGGCAGGGCCGCGGGCGACCCGGGCGAGGGCTGCCGGCTCGCCCCGGGCAGCGGCCGACAGCGCCGGTCCGAGGGCCGTCCGGGCGGGCGCCTGCGCGCCCACCGGCGTGATCAGCACGTCGATCGTCCCGCCGCAGGTCAGTCCCACGGCGAAGGCGTCCTCGTCGCTGTAGCCGAATCGTTCCAGCATGGTCTGTCCGGTGCGGAGCGCCTCCTGGCACAGGTCGTACACCGCGCCCTCGACGCAGCCGCCGGAGACCGAGCCGATGGCGGTGCCCTCGCTGTCGACGGCGAGGGCGGCGCCGGGGCCGCGCGGTGCGCTGCCGCCCACGGTCACCACGGTGGCGACGGCGAACTCCCGCCCCTGCGCGATCCATCGGTGCAGTTCACCGGCGAGGTCAAGCATCCGGCGCCCCCGCGGCGGCCGACAGGACGCGGTCCGGCCGGATGGGCAGGCTGCGGTGGCGTACGCCGGTCGCGTGCCAGACCGCGTTGGCGACGGCCGCCGCCGCGCCGACGATGCCGATCTCGCCGATGCCCTTGATCCCCACCGGGTCGTCGGGATCCGGGTCGTCGATCCAGTCGGCCTCGATGCGCGGGACGTCGGCGTGGGTGGCCACGTGGTAGCCCGCGAGGTCGGCGCCGACCGGGCCGCCGGAGGCGCGGTCGCGCACGGCCTCCTCGTGCAGGGCCATCGAGATGCCCCAGATCATGCCGCCCAGGAACTGGTTGCGTGCGGTGAGCGGGTTGACGATCCGGCCGGCCGCGAAGATGCCCAGCATGCGCCGCACCCGCACCTCGCCGGTGGTGACGTCCACGGCGACCTCGGCGAACTGCGCCCCGAAGGAGTGCCGTTCGGCCGGGGTGAGGGAACCGATGGCCTGGGTGGTGTCCGACCGGACGGTGATGCCCTCCGACGGGATGTCGGCGCCCAGGGCCAGCCGTTCGCGCAGTTCACCGGCCGCCGCCTGGACGGCCCAGGACCAGGAGCGGGTGCCCATGGAACCGCCGGCGATCATCGCCGGGCCGAAGTCGCTGTCGCCGATGCGGACCCGGACCCGCTCCGGGGGTACCTGGAGCGCGTCCGCCGCGACGAGGGAGAGCGCGGTACGGGCCCCGGTGCCGATGTCGGCCGCGGAGATCCGGACGGTGAAGGTGCCGTCCGGGTGCGCGGTCGCGGTCGCCGTCGAGGGCGCGGCGCCCGACGGGAAGGAGGCCGCCGCGGTGCCGGTGCCGAGCAGCCAGCGGCCGTCCCGGCGCTGCCCGGGGCGCCGGTCCCGGTCCGCCCAGCCGAACCTGCGGGCGCCCTCCCGGAAGCAGGCGGCCAGGTTCCGGCCGGCGAACGGCAGGCCGGACACCGGGCCCCGTTCGGGTTCGTTGCGCAGGCGCAGCTCGATCGGGTCGATGCCGCACTTCTCGGCGAGTTCGTCGAGCGCCGCCTCCAGCGCGAACGAGCCGGGTGCCTCGCCGGGGGCGCGCATCCACGTGGGGGTCGGCACGTCGAGCCGGACGACGCGGTTGGCGGTGTGGTGGGCGTCGGCGTCGTACATCACCCGCGCCACCCCGGCGCTCGGTTCGACGAACTCGTGCACCGTGGAGGTGAGGCTGACGGAGCGGTGCTCCAGGGCCCGCAGGCGTCCGTCGGCGTCGGCGCCGAGCCGGACCCGCTGGGTGGTGGGGCTGCGGTAGCCGGCCAGCGAGAACATCTGGCGCCGGGTCAGGACGACCCGCACGGGCCGCTGCAGCGCGGTCGCGGCCATGACGGCGGCCACCTGGTGGGGGCGGACGCCCTTGCTGCCGAAGCCGCCGCCGACGTGTTCGGAGCGCACGCGCACGGAGGCCGGGTCGAGCGAGAAGAGGTTGGCGAGTTCGCCGACGACCCAGGTGACGCCCTGGTTGGAGTCGATCACCTCCAGTCGTCCGTCCTCCCAGCGGGCGGTCGCCGCGTGGGGTTCCATCGGGTTGTGGTGCTCTTCGGGGGTGGTGTACTCGGCGTCCACGACGACGGCCGAGGCGGCCAGCCGGGCGTCGAGGTCGCCCTTCCCGGTCACCGCCGGCATATGGCCGTCCACCGGGTAGGCGTCGGGGTGCTCCGCCCTGAGCTCGATGTCGTGCGGCTCCTGTTCGTACTGCACGACGAGCGCCTCGGCGGCCTCCCTGGCCTGCTCGGAGGTCTCCGCGACGACCAGCGCCACCGGCCAGCCCAGGTGCGGCACCCGGTCGTGCTGGAAGACGGCGCAGGTCGGGTCGGGCCGGGTGCCCATCAGGCCGGTGTAGTCGGTGTTGAGGCGGGGCGCGTTGCGGTGGTCCAGGACGGCGAGGACGCCCGGCATGGCGAGGACGGGGTCGGTGTCGAGGGCGAGGATACGGCCGCGGGCGACCGTGGAGAGCACCAGCCAGCCGTGGGCGAGGCCGTCGAAGGGCACCTCCGCCGCGTAGCGGGCCGCGCCGGTGACCTTGTCCCGGCCCTCGATGCGGGTGCGGCCGGTGCCGACGGCGGGTGCGTGGGCGGCGGTTCCGGTGGTGAGGGCGGTCATCGTGCGGCCTCCTCGGCGAGTTGGGACAGGACGGCCACCACGAGGTTGCGCATGAGGTCCACCTTGTAGCCGTTGTGCGGGAGCGGCCGTGCCGCCGCCAGTTCGGCGTCCGCCGCGGCGGCGTAGGTCTCGGTGCCGGCGGCCGCGCCGATCAGGATCCGCTCGGCCGCGGAGGCGCGCCACGGGCGGGAGGCGACGGCCCCGAAGGCCAGGCGGGCGTCCTGGACGACGCCGTCCCGGATGTCGAGCGCGGCGGCGAGGGAGCCGATGGCGAAGGCGTAGGAGGCGCGCTCGCGCACCTTGCGGTAGCGGGAGTGGGCGGCGACCGGGGCGGGCGGCAGCGTGACGCCGGTGATCAGCGCGCCGGGCGGCAGGGCGGTCTCCCGGTGCGGGGTGTCCCCGACGGGCAGGTAGAAGTCGGCGAGCGGCAACTCGCCGGGGCCGTCCGCCGTTTCGAAGTGGAGCACGGCGTCGAACGCGGTGAGGGCCACGGCCATGTCCGAGGGGTGGACGGCCACGCAGTGGTCGGACGCGCCCAGGATCGCGTGGTTGTGGTGCTCGCCCCGGACGGCGGGGCAACCGCTGCCGGGTACCCGCTTGTTGCAGGGCTGGGTGACGTCGGTGAAGTAGCCGCAGCGGGTGCGCTGCAACAGGTTCCCGCCGACCGTGGCCATGTTGCGCAGCTGCCCCGACGCGCCGGCCAGCACCGCCTGGGCGAGTGCCGGGTAGCGGCGCCGGACCTCGGGGTGCGCGGCCAGGTCGCCGTTGGTGACGGTGGCGCCGATGCGCAGACCGCCCTCGGGCGTCGACTCGATGTCGTCCAGCGGGAGTTCACGGATGTCGACGAGCCGTGCGGGGCGCTCGACACCGGTCTTCATGAGGTCGACGAGGTTGGTGCCGCCGCCGAGGAAGCGGGTCTCCGGGTCGGCGCCGAGCAGGGCCACGGCGCCGGCGACGTCGTGCGCCCGCTGGTAGTCGAACTCCCTCATGCCACAGCCTCCTCGGCGTCCGGGACGGCGTGCACGCGTTCCGCGTCCCGCCGGTCTTCCGCCGCGCGGGCCACCGCCTCCACGATCGAGACGTACGCGCCGCAGCGGCACAGGTTGCCGCTCATCCGCTCCCGTATCTCGTCGGCGGTGAGGGCCGGCGGCCCCGCTTCGGGGCGGACGTCCTCGGTGACGGCGCTCGGCCAGCCCGCCGCGTGCTCCTCGATGACGCCGATCGCCGAGCAGATCTGGCCCGGGGTGCAGTAGCCGCACTGGAACCCGTCCAGGTCGAGGAAGGCCTGCTGGACGGGGTGCAGCCGCTCGCCGTCGGCCACGCCCTCGATGGTCGTGATCTCCCGGCCCTCGGCGGCCACGGCCAGCTGGAGGCAGGCGACGGACCGGCGCCCGTCGAGCAGGACCGTACAGGCCCCGCACTGACCCTGGTCACAGCCCTTCTTGGTGCCGGTCAGATCGAGACGCTCGCGCAGGGCGTCGAGCAGGGTGGTGCGGTGATCGACGGGCAGTGTGTGTTTCTCGCCGTTGATCTTCAATGTGATGACACTGGACGTCGATGAGGCCATGAGCTGCTTCTTTCGCATTTCCAGGACAGACGGGGGCCGGCGGGCGGCACGGACGGTGTGTCGTGCGGGCCGGTGGGCGCGGGGGGCGAAGCGAAGGTGCGGGGTGCCGGGGCCGAGCAGTGCAGCTGGCGACTGCCGAAGGGGCGCGTCCGCCGCTATGGTGGACGTGACCGGACAGCTGTCCGCTACCTGGAAACTTAACGGACAGCTGTCCGCTTAGCAAGGGCGAGGTTCGGCCACGCCCCCCGAGGAGGACGAGTGCCGCAGCAGATGGACTCACCCCGGCGCTCCGACGCACAGCGCAACCGCGAGCGCATCCTGGAAGTGGCCGTCACCGAGCTGTCGCGCTGCGCGGACACCCCGCTCAGCGCGATCGCCAAGAAGGCCGGGGTCGGGCAGGGCACCTTCTACCGCAACTTCCCCAACCGCGAGTCGCTCGTCCTGGAGATCTACCGCCACGAGATGCAGCAGGTCGCCGACAGCGCGGACCGCCTGCTCGCCACGCGGGCGCCCGACGAGGCCCTGCGCGCCTGGATGGACCGGCTCTCCGAGTTCGCCATGACCAAGGCGGGACTGGCCGACGCGATCCGGCAGGTCACCGGCGCGCCCGGCGGCCCCGCGAAGCCCTCCCCCACGCCGGTGGCCCGGGCGGCGGAACGCCTGCTCCGCGCCAACGAGGAGGCCGGCACCATACGGCCCGGAGTCACCGCCGACGACTTCTTCCTCGCCATAGCGGGCCTGTGGCAGCTCGACCCGCACGACGACTGGCGGCCCCGCGCCGTCCGGCTCCTCGACCTGGTCATGGACGGTCTGCGCACGGGGGCGCCGCGCGGGTGAAAAGCCGCGCCGCCGGTCCGCAGCCGGTGCGGCGGACGTCCGTCACGCCGTGCCGAACCACGCCTCCGCCAGCGACGGCAGTCTCCCGTCGCTCGGTGCGCCCAGTTCCCGCAGGTACCAGGGGAGGTCGCTGTACACGTGGAGCAGGGTGTACGCGAGCAGTGCGGACGGGTCGAAGGTGTGGCCGTAGGCCTTGCCGAGACGGGCCAGCAGGCGCGGATCGCCGCGGGTGACGAAGAGTCCGACGCCGACGAAGTCGTAGGCGCGGTCGCCGATCATGGCGGGTTCGAAGTCGAAGAATCCGGTCAGCCGCCACCCGTCGGGGTCGACCAGGAAGTGCTGCCGCATGACCTCGGTGTGCAGCAGGGAGGGATGGGGAGCGCGCGACAGCGGGACCGAGGCGAGGCAGTCCGGGATCTGCTCCAGCCAGGCGGCCGGCAGTCCGCGGGCCCGCTGCTGTGCCACGGCGCCGGCGGCCCGGCGGTCCAGGAACGCGCCCCACTCCCCCGGGCCGACGACGTCCCCGAGGGGACCCGCGTCGAGGGAGTGCAGCACCGCCAGGGTCTCCCCGATCTCGGTGACGAGCCGTTCGCGGTGGCCGCGCGGCACGGCGTCCCAGGCGTGGGCCAGGTTCTCGCCGGGGAGCCGGGACATCAGGACGTACCGCCACCCGTTCTCGTACGGCCCGAAGTCGCGCACCCGCGGTGTCGGTACGGGCAGCCGCCCCTGGAGGTGGGTGAGGACGCGGCCCTCGGTCACGCCGTCACCGGCGGCGGCGCCGGGGAACAGCTTGAGGACGTGCTCGTCGCCCACCGCGTAGACCGGCTGGGAGCCGTCCGGGAAGCGGGTCAGCGGTGCGCCGGCGAGCCCGAGGCGTGCGCACAGGTCCTCCACTCCCGGGCGCATCACCGTCTCGTCGGGGACGACCGTGTCCCACTCTTCGTCCGTTTCCACCGGCGGCAGCATGATCGGGACCGTAGGCCACCGGCCGCCGGGAGGCAACGGGAATTCACGGCCCGGGCGGGGGGGGCTCGGTCGTCCGCTTCACCGCCGCCCGCCAGCTTCCGTTCGACCTGGGCGGCCGGCCCGAGGCGCCGCTGGGCGAGGCAGAGCGAGCGGGCCTGTTCCCATGCCGCGGGGCCCGGCCGGACCGGTCCAGGCAGTCGTGGACGTCCCCCGGTTTCGCCAGGGTGTCCGCTTCCTCGAAGGCGTCGCCGAGTCCCCGGCGCAGGGTCAGGGCCTGGCCGTAGTGCGCGAGGGCGAGGGCGTGTTCGCCGGTGCGGTGGGCGAGGTAGCCGAGGCTGCCGACCACGGGCACGCCCGCCGGCGAGGCCCGCGCCACCCTGCCCCCGCGTGTCCTCGCGGCGCTGCCGGCAGGGGTCCCGGCCGAGCCGCGGGCCCGGCCCGGGCGTCGGCCGCAGGGTCCGCACCGGCGTCCGGGCGGGGGCGGGCACGGCGTGGGCCGGTGCCCTCGTCCTCCTCGCCGCGGGGGCCGACGGCCCGGCCCTGATCTGCGGTCTGGCGGCGCTCGCCCTCACCCTGGGGGTGGCCGTCCCGGTGTGCCTCGGCCGCCGGGTGGTCGCGGTGTCCGTGCACGGGGAGAGCATGCGGCCGGCCTACCGGGACGGGGACCGGGTGCCCGTACGCCGGGACCGGCCGCCCACGCCCGGCCGGGTGGTCGTCGTGGAACGGCCCGCGGCCGGCGGCCGCTGGAGCGCACCGCCGGTCCCGACGCCGTCGCCGGCCGTGAGTGGCTGATCAAGAGGGTGGTGGTCCCCGGGGACCCGGTGCCGCAGGAGCGGGTCCCCGGCCTGCCCGACTCGCCGACGGGACTGGTCCCGCCCGGGTGCCTGGTGCTGCTCGGCGACAACCCCGCACACAGCCTGGATTCACGGCTGGTCGGCTGCTTCCCCGCCGACCGTGGCGCACCCTGGCGCGCGCCGCCGGTCAGCAGGTACGGCCCGTGTAGTACGCGCCGTCGATCTTGTCGGCGGAGCCCAGCCAGCTGCGGCCAGGGGCCACGCAGCGCTCGTAGTCCGGCGCCCAGGCCACCTCGACCTTGATGACGACGTGGGAGCCGTCGGAGGTGCAGTGGTTGTAGTAGGCGTCGGAGCTGGTCTCGTAGAAGCCGCACGGGTCGGCGGCCGCCGGGGTCGCCGTGACGGTGCCGGCGCCGAGCAGGCCGAACGCGAGAGTGAGGGAACCGAGGACACTGGTCAGCAGACGGCGGACACGCACGGCGAACTCCTTCGGAAGGGGGGAGGAAACGGTGCCCATGGTCACGCACAGCGGTGTCCCGGTCCGCCGTCTGCCTCCCGGTTCACCCGCCGAATCATTTCCTCGGTGCGCCATCCGGCTCACCTGCCTGGACGGGGGCCCGGAACTGCGCTAACGCAACCACACCGCCGACGGGCCCGCTCAGGCCGCGAGGACCCGGGCCGCGCCGGTCTCGCGCGCCGGCAGGGCGTCCGCCCAGGCCTCGGCGCGGTTGAGCCGCCGGAGAACGGGGAGTTCACCGGGCGCGTGCGCCGGGTCGCGGACCTGGGTGGCCCAGCAGTGCGACAACACCCGGCCGAGGGCCTGCCGGATGGACGTCCCCGGCACGTCGATGCAGACACGTTCCTCCGCATAGGCGCGGACCAAGGCGTGCGTGTGGAACCACCCGGGTTCCGTCTCCACGACGAGATGCGCCGCGGACAGCGCCCGGAGGTGGTCCCGCACGGCCCGTTCGCCTTCCCCCGTGAGCGCCGCCGCGCCGGCGACGTCCGTGCGGTGCAGCGGGTGCAGGGCGAGGAGGCGCAGCAACCGCCGTGATCCTGGGCCCAGTTGGGCGTCCGATGCGGCCAGCGCGCCGCGGACACCGTCCTCCAGCGCGATGGTGATCACGGGCTCGCGGTAGTAGTCGTCGAGCGTCCACCCGGGGTGCTCCCGCATGTGACGGCCGATGACGGTCAACCCCAGCGGAAGGTGCCCCAGGTCGTCGGCGATGCGCCGGAGGGCCGCGGTGTCCGTGGCGGCCGCGTCGGTTGCCGCCGTCCGCCGCAGTAACTCCACCGCGTCGTCCGGCGCCAGCGGGTCGACGGTGAGCCGGGTGACCCCGGGGAGGGCGTGCAGGGTACGGCGGCTGGTGACCAGCGTGCGGCAGGTCGGGTCGCCGGGCAGGAGGGCCCGTACGTGCTCGCCGTCCTCCGCGTCGTCCAGCACGACCAGCGCGCCGCTACCGGCGAGGAGCCGGCGGTAGAGGGAGGCCCGGTCGCCGAGGCCGTGCGGGATGCGGTCCCCGGCCACACCCAGCAGGCGCAGGAAGGTCTCCAGCACCGCGGCGGGGTCGGCGGCCGGGCCGTTCGGCGCGAACCCGCGCAGGTTGGCGAAGAGCACCGGCGCGTCGGGGCGTTTCCGGGACGAGAGGCGATGGGCGATGTGCAGGGCCAGTGAGGTCTTCCCGACCCCCGGGGCGCCTTCCAGGACCAGCACCCCCGGCTGTCCTGCGGCCGCGAACGCGGCTTCGGCGTCGGACACCGGCCGGGACCGGCCGACGAGACGGGGCGGCGCCGCGGGCAGCCGGTCGTAGGCGCTGACGCGAGCCGCCGCCTCGGCCTCGCCGAGGACCGTGCGCAGCGCCTGCCGCCACAGGGCGACGGCCGCCTCGTCACCGTCGGCGAGGACCCGTACGACGGCCAGCAGCAGATCGGGGTTGGGGCGGCGGCGGCCCAGTTGGAAGCAGTTGCCGATGGTCGAGCGGGCGGGCCACTCGCTGCGCGGTCGGCCCGCGCGCTGCCAGTCGTGGTGGATCCGCCGGGTGATCTCGGTGATCGAGGGGTTGCCCGCCCACGCCTTCAGCAGCCGCAGTTCCGCGATGAACTCGTCCATCGTGCGGGCTTTCCCCGGATCCAGTACCTGCGGCACGAACATCCTCCCCCATGGGACACCTGGGCCACGATCAACTTGGAACAGTCGTTTCAAGTTAGACGACGGGGGGTCCCGGCTGTCAAGCGGCAACCCACTGCCCGTCGTTCGCCACGGAGCGCGTCCAGGATCATCCACGATCTCGCCGGAAGCTCGTATTCCATCCCGATGCTGAGTGCCGTTCTCGCCGGCCGCCGTGGCCGGAACTCACCGCTCCGGAGCGCCCGGCACACCCTTCCAGGACAGGAGTTCGTGCATCGCCATGCCAGAAATCGCCGTGTCCCTGCGCCCCGTCGGCGCCAGCGTCGTCGCGGGCCGGACCCGTGAGCACACGATCACCATCGACCGCCCCGAGGACAAGGGCGGCACCGACGCCGGTCCCATGGGCGGCGAACTGCTGCTCCTCGCTCTCGGCGGCTGCTACACCAGCACCTTCCTGGCGGCCCTGCGGGCCGAGGACCCGCAGGCCGACGCCTCCGAGGTCGGCATCCGCGTCACCGGAACCCTCGTCGGCGCGCCGACCCGCTTCTCGGACATCGACGTGACCGTGTCCGCGCCCGCCTCCCTCCGGCAGGTGATCGCCAAGCCGCTGCTGAAGGCCGAACGCGGTTGCATCGTGCACAACTCCGTCCGGGACGCGATCACGGTCCGCTTCACCCAGGAATGGCGCTGAACCCCCGCCCCCTTTCCTCGTCACCCAAGGAGACATGAACGTGGAAACGCACGCACCCGCCAAGTCCCCGAATGACATGGCCATGCAAGACACCGCCGTGCCCGGCACCGCCGTACGGCACGGCACCGCCGGCACCCCGCACGACGGGGTCCGGCGGGTGACCGTCGTCGGCGCCGGCTTCTCCGGCACCCTCACCGCCATCCGGCTGCTCCACTTCGCGGACCAGCCGCTGGAGATATGCCTGATCGAGCGGGAGGAGGGCTACCGCTACGGAGGCATCGCCTTCGGCCGGGCCTCCACCAACTGGGAGCACATGCTCAACATTCAGGCCGGCCGCATCACGCTGCGCCGCGAGCGCCCGGAGGACTTCCTGGAGTGGGCGAACGAGGAGGCGGACCGCTCCGACTGGCCGCGGAAGTGGCAGTACCACACCTTCGGCCTGGCGTGCGTCGTGCCGCGGCGCATCTTCCGGCAGTATCTGGCCGAGCGGCTGCACGGCGCGGTCGCCGACGCGCACGCGGACGTGACGCTGCGGGAACTGACCGGCGAGGTCTTCGACGTGCGGGGGCGGGACGGCGGCTACGTCGTCACGTACGCCGACGCCGGACCGCAGGGCGGGGTGCACGAGTTGGCCTCCGACCAGGTGATCCTGGCGACCGGACACCTCTCGCCGGTGCAGGCCCCCTTCTACCACCGCGTCAAGGACTCCGACCGGTTCATCGCCGACCCCTACGCCCCCGGCGCCCAGGAGCGGTTCCGGGCGGTCGGTCCCGAGGAGACCGTCCTCGTCACGGGCTCCGCGCTGTCGGCCTTCGACGCGGTGATCTCCCTCGTGGACGCCGGTCACAAGGGCCGGATCCTGATCTGCTCGCGCGGCGGCCACCTGCACGGCACCTACCCCGTCGACCACGAGCACGACATCTGGCAGGCCCGCCGTCCCCCCTTCCTCGACGCCGAGCGACTCACCCCCGAGGTGGTCGTGGAGGGGATCAGGGCCGAGTACGCCCACCTGCGCGAGGAGCACGGGGTGGAGCCGGGCAGCGCACTCGACGCCGTCTTCCCGGAGCGCGTGATGAAGGCCTGGGAGCCTTACGTCGTCGAGCTGGTCTCCCGCATGGACGCGCGCGACGTGCGGATGCTGCTCGACCGGTACAAGAGCCTGATCGTCACCCACCGTACGAGCACGGTGCGGGAGATCGGCGGTGTCGTGCGCAGCCGGATGCGCGGTTTCCACGGCGCCCCGAAGAGGGTCGACGTCCTGTCCGCCCGCATCCAGGAGATGCGTCCCGTCGAGGACGGCACCAGGATCCGGGTGGTCTTCGCCGACCAGCCGGACGTCGTCGTCGACCGGGTCGTCAACTGCCTGGGCAACAACACCGACTACGAGCACTCCGGCCACCCCCTGTGGCACGGCCTGGTCCACGGGCACGGCTACGCCCAGCCGCAGACCCGGACCCACCGCGGCATCGAGGTCGGCCCGCACGGCCAGCTCATCGCCGCCGACGGCACGATCGTGCCGGGCCTGTTCGGGGTCGGCCCGATGCGCCAGGGCGACGAGACCACGCGCCGGGGCCGCCTGGGCGCGTTCGTGTTCAGCATCGGCACCCTGCGCAACCAGTGCTTCGACACGGCGATGGAGGTGCTGCGCCGCCTCGGGTCCGCGAGCGACGAGGAGCAGATGGACATCCCCGACGGCGTCCACCACTGCCTGATCCGCAGCAGCGACTGGATCGCCGCCGACCTGCCGGTGGAGGAACCGCAGGCCGCCCGGTTGCGCGAGCGCCTGCTGAGCTACGCCCGCCGGACCGCCTACCCCAACGCGGTCAACTACCTCCAGGCCCAGGACCGTACCGAACGCCGGAAGTACCGCGGCATCCTGGACGACGACCTGACGGACTTCGGCGCCGCCCTGGCCCGGGAGTTCGACCTGACCGCCCAGCAAGCCCGGCGGACCGTGTCCCTGCTGGCCACGCTGGTGGAGAAGCACGCGGTGCACAGCCTGTGCGACATCACCAAGCTGGCGGGCTGGGACTCCGGTTACGCCGAGCAGGTCAAGTACGCCCCGAAGAAGGGCGCGTGATGACCGGCGAGGACCTGCTGGAGCCGCTGAGCCGGCTGTTCATGGTCCGGCACGGCGAATCGACCTGCAACTCCGTCCACCGCATCGCCGGACAGCGCGACGCTCCCCTGACCTTCCTCGGCCGCATCCAGGCCGAGAAGGTCGCCAAGGGCCACCGCGGCCGGCGCTTCGACCGCGTCTACGTCTCCCCGCTGACGCGCGCCCACGAGACGGCCGACATCATCTTCGGCCTGGCGGACGGGCACCCCGACGCGCCGGAGGTGGTGGTCGACGAGCGGCTGATGGAGCGCGACTTCGGCAGCTACACCCTGGAGAGCAAGTCCATCCTGCAGCGCCGGCACGGCATCGCCGAGTACGAGCGGGCCATGAACGCCGACAGCCCCACCATGCGCGGCGGCGAGACGTTCGCACGGTTCAGGGAGCGCGTCCACGCCTTCTACGAGCAGGAACTGCTGCCCGCGCTGCGGCGCGGGGAGGTCGTCTGCGTGGTCTCGCACAAGTACGTGGTCGAGCTGATCTGCCGCTTCATCCTGGACCGGCCGGCCGACGAGTCGTACGACCTGCGGCTGCCCAACTCGCAGATGCTGCGCGGCGACAGGATCCAGGGCTACGTCAAGAACGAGAACAAGACCATGAACATGGTCTACGACTGGATCGTCGTCAACCATCCCGTGGTCTTCTGCGCCGGTCTGGCGGTCGGGCTCCTGGCCAACCTGGCCGGACTGCGTCTGTCCGCCTCCCCCTACGTGCTGCTGATGCTGCTCGTGCTGGCGAGCGTCATCACCATGTGCCGCATCGAGCTGGAGAACGCCCGCGCCTTCGTCACCGACCCGGGCACCCTGAGATCCGTCGCCGTGCGCTACCTCGTCCTGCCGGTCGCGTTCGCAGCCCTGCTCCGCTGGTGGGCCGTCGGCGCTGACAGCACGGCGGCGATGGCGGCGGTCTTCCTCGCCACCCCCGGCTCGGTGGTGGCGATGACCGTCAGCCGCTGCCTCGGCGGCATGATCATGCCGACGTTCGCGCAGGTGCTGCTCTCGTCGCTGGCCGCCACCGTCTCCTTCTCCACCGTGCTGGCGCTGACCCTGCGGGAGGACGTGGCCCCGGCCGTGGCCATCAGCGCCGCCACCTCCACCGGCGTTGTCGCGGCGGCCTACCTGCTGGTGCGGCGGCTGCGGGAGCGCTCGCCCGTCCGCACCGCCAAGTACGGTGAGCGCAACGGTTATGTGGCGGTCCTGCTGCTGACCGCGTTCATCGTGCTGGTCTGTCTCAAGCTGGATCTGGACGGCTTCCCCCGCTACGCCCCCACCGCGGTGGGCATCGCCGTCGCTCTGCGGCTCGTCGCCGCGCTCCTCAAGCGCCGCCGCCACGTGCAGACGCTCGACGACTACACCGCCATGACCTACCCCAACGTGTTCGTGGTGGTCATCATCGCCGCCCTCACCGGCCGCACGGCGCTGGAACAGGTCGCCATCTGGACCCTGCTGCCGATGTTCGTCCTGTCGTTCTTCGACAGCTGGTACGCCCGCCATCTCGTCGTCGCCCCGGACGACCCGCGCTGGCCCGGCGTACTCGGCCTCCCGGAGCATCCCCCGGCCCGCGGGGGCGGTGCCCCCGTGCCCCCGGGCTCCCCCACTCGCATGCCGACCAGGAGTTGACCTTGACCGCCCGACCAGCTTCCTTGATACCCAGGCCGTTGCTGTTCTGGTCCGGTGTCGCCTTGACGGGTGCCGGTGTCCTCGAGCACCTGTGGATGTTCGCCGACGCCGCGTCCATGGATTTCGACATGTCCATGATGGACATGTCGCCGGTGATGTGGGCCGCCATGGCCGCCATCGTCGCGGGCGTGGTGCTGTCCGGTGCCGCGGTGGTGCAGCAGCCCGGGAAGGGTCCCGCCGTCGCTCCCGCTCCGGCGGCGACGACCCCGGCGAGCCGGTACCGCCTCATCGCCATCCTTAGCTTCGCACTGCTGGTGGACCAGATGAAACCGGCCACCCTGGCCTTCATCTCCCCCGGCATGCGGGCCGAGTTCCACCTGAGTGCCGCCGAGATCTCGTGGCTGCCCACGGTCGCGCTGACCGGCACGGTGCTCGGCTCACTGGTGTGGGGACGGGCGGCGGACCGGATCGGCCGCAGGGCCACCATCCTCATCTCCTCCCTGCTCTTCCTCGGCACGACGGTCTGCGGTGCCATGCCGGACTTCAGCGGCAACCTCGTCATGTGCGCCCTGATGGGCATGGCGGCCGGCGGCATGCTGCCCGTCGTCTACGCCCTGATGACCGAGAGCCTGCCGCCCGGCCGACGCGCGGCGATCATGGTGCTCCAGGCCGGCCTCACCACCACCGGGGGCTACATGGCGGCCTCCGGGCTGGCCGCGGTCCTCATCCCGCTGGCCGGCTGGCGCGTGCTGTGGTTCGCCCAGCTGCCCCTGGTCGTGGTCCTGATCGCGCTGAACCGGTGGATCCCGGAATCGGCCGCCTTCAGTTCCCGGCAGCACCGGCCCCGGCCCGTCCCGGCCTCCGCCCTGTTCAAGCGTCCGCAGACCGCCAAGACCCTGGTCGTCAGCGCCTACGCGCTGGCCTGGGGCCTCGTCTACTGGGGGTTCATCACCTTCCTGCCGAGCCAGCTGGAATCCTCCGGCGGGCACGGCATGTCCGCCGCCACCCTGCTGTTCATCTCGTCCCTGCTGTCGATCCCCACCTGCGCGCTGGCCGCCTGGCTCTACATGCGCTGGTCGGCCAGGGGCACCATGGTCGGCTACGCGGCCCTCACCGTCGCCGCCCTCCTCGGGCTGGCCGTCGTCGGCACGGGCGGCAGCCGGCCCTTCCTGCTGACCGCCGTGATGCTGCTGTTCGCCGGTACCGCCGGGGTGATCGCGCTCCTCGGCCCCTACACCGCCGAGATCTACCCGCTGGCCATCCGCGGGACCGCCGGCGGCTGGGCCGCGGCCGTGGGCAAGTCCGGCGGGGCTTTCGGGCCGCCCCTGATCGCGCTGGTCCTCTCGGCACCCGGAGGCATCCGCACCGCCGCGGTGTTCGTCGCTCTGCCCATGGCCCTGGCGGGGATCGCCGTCGCCGTCCGCGGCAGCGATCCGCAGGCCGCCGCCCGGCCCGCCGGGGGCGCCACCCCGCTGGACACCGAGCTGGACGACCTGGTGCACAGCCGGGCCGCCACGCCCGTGCCCGACACGGCGAGAGGCGCGGCGACATGACCGGTGACGTCAACGGCACCGCACTCGCGGTCTTCACGCTCTTCTTCCTGGCCGTCACGGTCATGGGCTTCCTGGCCGCCCGCTGGCGCAGGGCCGGCGACGGGCACAGCCTGGACGAGTGGGGCCTGGGCGGCCGGTCGTTCGGCATCTGGATCACCTGGTTCCTGGTCGGCGGTGACGTCTACACGGCGTACACCTTCGTCGCCGTACCGGCGGCGATCTACGCGGCGGGCGCGGCCGGCTTCTTTGCGGTGCCGTACACGATCCTGGTGTACCCGCTGATCTTCACCTTCCTGCCCCGGCTGTGGTCCGTCTGCCACCGGCACGGGTACGTCACCACGGCCGACTTCGTGCGCGGCCGGTTCGGCTCGAAGGGCCTGTCGCTGGCGGTGGCGTTCACCGGCATCCTGGCGACCATGCCGTACATCGCGCTCCAACTCGTCGGGATCCAGGCGGTGCTGGACGTGATGGGCGTCGGCGGCGGGGAGCACACCCACTGGTGGGTGAAGGACCTGCCGCTGCTGATCGCCTTCGGTGTGCTGGCCGCGTACACGTACTCGTCCGGCCTGCGCGCCCCCGCGATGATCGCGTTCGTCAAGGACACCCTGATCTACGTGGTGATCACCGTGGCGATCATCTACATCCCGATCAGGCTGGGCGGCTTCGACGAGGTCTTCACCAGGGCCGCCGAGGCCTTCGCGCACATCGACCCGGCGACGGGCCGGCCCCGGGGCGCGCTGGTCGGCGGTCCCGACGCCCAGTGGACGTACGCGACCCTCGCCCTCGGCTCCGCCATGGCCATGTTCATGTATCCGCACTCGGTGACGGCGACCCTCTCCAGCGCCGACCGCAACGTCATCCGGCGCAGTACGACGGTGATGCCCCTGTACACGCTGATGCTGGGCCTGCTGGCCCTGCTGGGCTTCATGGCGATCGCGGCCGGGGTGAAGGTCACCAACGGCCAGCTGGCCATCCCGCAGCTGTTCGAGGACATGTTCCCGGACTGGTTCGCCGGCGTGGCCTTCGCGGCGATCGGCATCGGCGCCCTGGTCCCGGCGGCGATCATGTCCATCGCGGCGGCCAACCTCTTCACCCGCAACATCTACAAGGACTTCATCAAGCCCGACGCCACGGCCGAGCAGGAGACCAAGGTCTCCAAGCTGGTCTCGCTGCTGGTCAAGGTCGGCGCGCTGGTCTTCGTCCTCACCATGGACAAGACCGTCGCGATCAACTTCCAGCTACTGGGCGGCATCTGGATCCTGCAGACCTTCCCGGCCCTGGTCGGCGGCCTGTTCACCCGCTGGTTCCACCGCTGGGCACTGCTCGCCGGCTGGGCGGCCGGCATGATCTACGGCACCGCCGCCGCGTACGGCATCGCCTCGCCGACCCAGAAGCACTTCGGCGGCAACGCCAAGGAGATCCCGGGCATCGGCGAGATCGGCTACATCGGCCTGACGGCGTTCGTCCTGAACGTGGTGGTGACCGTGGTCCTGACCGTGGTCCTGCGGGCCGTGAAGGCCCCCGACGGCCTCGACGAGACCAGGCCGGAGGACTACACGGCCGACGCCGGCGACCCCGGGGTGCAGGTGGAACTGCCGCCGGCCACCGCGGACAGCGTGCACTAGGGAGGCCACGCCTCGGCCGGGCGTCCTAGTGACCTGAGTCGGAGATTTTTGGGTAGTTCTCGCGAGCTGCCCGAAGTGCCGAAGACCGGATTCCAGCAGGCCGGGCCTAACCTGGCGGCCGCACGGCCTCCGGCTGACGGCCGCCGATCTGACGAAGAATCTCTGACTCAGGTCACTAGTCCCGGGTGCGCCCGGCCATCGCGTCCCAGAAGCCGTCCAGCTCACGGACGCGCATGCTGACCCACGAGGGGGTCTTCCTGTGCACGGTCCTGGGGAGCTTGCGGCGGATGGGGCCGGGCAGCAGGACCTGCTGCTGGCGGCAGAACGGCTCGCGGATCTCGCCCCGGGGGACACCGCCCCGGGGCGGGTACGGGCAGAGCTGGAACTTGCAGTCGGGCAGACAGGCGCTGCCCGGCGGGGGCGGGTCGGAGCTGCCGGGCCGCAGTCCGGGCCGTAGCGGCTCGCGGTTCGTGCAGATGCACGGCGGGAGCGGCATGCCGGGCCGTTCGGCGCGGACCATGCGCTCCTCGACCTCGTCCGGGTACCCGTCCCGCTCGATCAGGTTGAGCATGATCAGCACGTCGGCGACGAGGCGCTGGGCGCGCCCGTCGAGGGTGCTCCAGCCGGCGGAGGGCGGGATCCACAGGTTGTGCTTGCGGTAGCCGCGGTTGTTCGCCGTGCGCGAGCCGATGTTGTCGGTGACGGTCTTCTCGTCGATCCAGAGGAACCGTTCGGGCTGCCCGGTCTCCAGTGCCATGGCCACCAGGTCGCCCGCCTCGGCGACGAACGGGTGCAGGGTCCGCCGGTGCGCGTCACCGTTCGCGCCCGACCAGCCGGGTGCGGTGTTCACCGTGCCCGCCATCGACAGCCAGCGCTGCACCGTCTGCACCGCGTTGCACCCGCCGACCGCCCGGGACGGCTCGCCGGAGCCGTCGGTGTCGTCCTCCCGCCGCACCGCGCCGTCCGTGTCGCTTTCCCGGCGTCCGCAGCTGTCCGGCAGTTCCCACAGGCACAGTGCCTGAAGCAGCGTCAGCTGGGTGTACCAGCAGCGTGACTGCTGCAGCACGGTCTCCGCCTGGCGGATCAGATCGGCTCGGCTGCCCGGGTACGAGTGAGGGTGGCGTTTGCGCCGGTTGGCCGCGAACTTGAAGCCCTGCGCCAGCGCGGCCTCCAGGGGGAGGGGCAGGTCGGGGGTGCCGCGGGTGTGCTTCGGGTCGAGATGGCGCAGCCACTTGGTGAGGCGGTCGCGGGCCTCGTCACGGTGGGCGTCGTCGACGGAGCCCAGGAGCATGGGGATCATCCAGGCCCGCATCATGAACTCCCTGGACAGCTCGATACGGGCCGCGCGGTACTCCTGCTTGATCTCCTTGCGCTCCTCCTGGAGCCGGTCGACCTCCGCGGACGACGCTTGGCGCGAGGACGCACGGGCGGACAACGCCTTGCGCATCCGCAGGGTCCAGTTCTGGTACCGGTTCTTCTTGCGGGCTCTCAGCTTGTTGACCGTCTTCTTGTACTCCCGGACGGGATCGGTGTCCAGGCCGATCTTGTCCCGGATCACGGCGAACGCGTCGTTCCCGCCGCTGCCGAACTCCTGGGCCACCGCCAGGCGTACCGCGTGGGAGGGTTCCGCCTTGCCTATCTGGAAGAGGTGGTCGTAGAGCTGCATGGTGTCGGTCTTCTCCGAGGCCGCGCGCAGTGCCGTACCGAGTTGCTTGAGCAGTCCGAGCTTGGCGTCCTCGACGGTGCGGCGGTCGCCCTTGATCTCGGGCCAGCGGACGTGCACCCGCTCGACGATGTCGCACAGCAGCCGCGGCCGGCGTTCCACGCTGTCGACCTCCAGGGCCGCCGCGTACAGGTCGAGGGCCTTGGAGTCGTCCGTGCGGCGGTTCGCGGCCAAGAAGAGCCGCTCGGCCAGGGGATGGCCGTACACGGGGGCACGCCGCAGCAGCTCGGCCCGGGTCTTGTGCCACTCGGCCGTGACACTGCCTCCCCTGGCCGACAGTCTCGCCGCCCGGTGACGGGAGAGCAGCACCGCGGCGATGAGCAGCTCGCGGCTGGGGCCCGGCGGCCGCAGCGCCTGCTCGATCAGCTCGCCGGCGTCGCGCTCGTCGAGGTGCCGCAGCAGGCGGAAGCCGAGGTAGGCCTGGATGATGCTGTGCGGGAAACGGACCCTCTTCTCGAAGCTCTCCACCAGCTGGAGCTTCTTCGCGTCGGCCGCGAAGTGGGCGAGCGCGGCCTGGCACTGGCCCATGTCGCCCTGGGTGAGACGCTCTTGCTGCTTCTGGCTCAGGTGGTCGCAGAGCGTGTTCCAGATCCGCTCCCGGTGCCACTCCGAGAAGGCGTTCCTGCCCTTGCCGTACCGGTCGGAGCGGCGTCCCCCGGTCCACGCGTGCTCCGCGGTCCACAGGTGCTCCGCCCGGGTCCGCGTCCGCCGCGCCGGGCCGGGGTGGACGTCGTCGTCCAGCAGCTCGGCGAAGCCGACCTCCAGCTTGTCCTGGAGCAGTCCTGTGCAGGCGAGCGCGGAGACCACCTCCAGGGTGTCGCTGCGTTCCTGCGGGTTCAGTTCCACGTCCCCGCGCAGCCGGCCCTCCCGCACGGAGCGGTCCCATGTCTCCAGCAGCCACAGCCGCAGGGTGCTGCGGTCCCAGCTGCGCGTGTCCAGCCGGTCCTTGTCGTCGCGCGGACGGTCACGCTCCAGGTCGCCGTGATGGTGCAGTTCCCGGGCGATCTGCAGGTAGATGGGTGATTCCGTGACCTCCGCGGTCTCCACGATCCAGTCCACGCGGCGCTCGTCCGTCTCCGGGACCCGGGCCTCGACGAAGTACAGCGCCTCCTCCTCGCTCAGCGGTTCCAGCTCCACGATCGCGGCGGAGGTGCGTTCCAGCGGACTGTGCGGGCGGGACGCGATGACGAGCGGCAGCCTGTCCTCGTGGGCACGCTCGATGGCCCGGCGGATGATGTTGTCCCTGTCCTCCTGGAACCGTTCGTCGAGAACCGCCTCCTCCAGGCCGTCGGCGAGGACCACCACCTTGTCGTCGGCGAGCAGTTGCTGCCAGACCCGGTCGTTCTTGGTGCGCGCGAGGATGCCCCGGGGCGCTTCCTCGGCGAACCGCTGCCTGGCCATGGCCTCGAAGTTCAGATCGGGCCCGGTGGCGTCCCTCAGCCGGATCGGCACGGGCACGGCGTGCTGCCGGGCGAGCAGTTCGGTGAGCCGTACCAGGACGGCCGTCTTGCCCGTGCCGACGCCCCCGACGAGCAGGTACGGCCTGCGGGTCTCACGCTGCCGCAGCCGCTGGGCGATGACCCGGGCGATCTCCTCGCGGCCCACGATCTCGGCGATGTCGGGTCCGGCGGTGGGCACCAGCTTGCGGGGATGCCTGCGCGCCTTCACGAGGTAGCGCCGCTTCGTCCACCAGTACCAGAAGAACAGGAAGAGGGCGGCGGCGATCGAGGCGGTGAGGACCGGACCGACGAAGCGGAGGATGACGTCGAATCCGCCCTGGTTGTCCTGGTTCGCCTTCCGCCACTTCTCGAACTCCGTCGTGTGGTGCGAGACCAGGATGTACACGCCCTCCGCGACCCACGCGAGGACGGCGAGCGCGGCACCGGCCCAGACGACCCGGAGGGTGTTGGTGTACGAGGCCCATCTACGCCACTTCCGGGGACGGGTGGTGTCGTGCCGGGCCTCCAGCCTGATGGTCAGATAGTGCCAGTAGGCCAGGAAGGAACCCCTGACCCGGCGCCACACCCGCCGGGGGTACAGCGTCGCCATCGGCGCGTTGCGGGGGCGCTGTTTGCCCGGCGGGTGACGGACGATCCTCGTCATGGTGCGTTCTCCTTCCGAGACCGGCTCTCGGCACGGAGGACCCCGCGGGCACCTACTTCCATGGAAACACGCACCGTCCGCCCCGCAACCCGGCAAACGGCCTCCGACACCGGACCGGCACAACATCTGGGGGTGCCACGGGAACCCGGCACTAGATGTATGCTCGTGATCGCTGTCGCCGCAGGGGAATCCGGTGCGAGTCCGGAACTGTCCCGCAACGGTGTACCTGCGTGTTCCCGCACGCCTGTTGAGTCCGAGGACCTGTCGGCAGCACACCCGGACGTCCGGTCCGGGTGGGTTCTGAAACGTCCGGGCCTCGTGGAGTGGGCCGGTGGACGCGACGCCGTGCGCGCTCGTGGCTGCCCCCTGCCCTCCGCCGGGCCCCCGTGCCGAGCGAGGGAGAGCCCCACGTGACCATCGCGCCAGCCGACCCGGCTTCAGTCAGCGAGCTGGAGACCGACGGTCCCGGTACCGCACTGCTGCGGACCCTGACCGAGCTGACCGCCGACCTGCCCGACGCCGACCCGGGCCGGATCGCCGCCGCCGCGCTGCGCGGCCGGTCCGCGCGGGCCGACGAGGCGGAGCTGCGTGAGCTGGCCACGGAGGCGGCCGCCGGCCTGATCTCCGAGGACCCCGCGTACTCGAAGCTGGCCGCCCGGCTGCTGACGCTCACCATCCGGGCCGAGGCCGCCTCGCAGGGCGTCACGTCCTTCACCGAGTCCATCGCGGTCGGCCACCGCGAGGGCCTGGTCGCCGACCGCACCGCCGAGTTCGCGCGTCTGCACGCCGAGCGGCTCGACGCGCTGGTCGACGCCTCCGCCGACGACCGCTTCGGCTACTTCGGCCTGCGCACCCTCCACAGCCGCTACCTGCTGCGCCACCCGATCACCCGCAAGGTCGTCGAGACGCCCCAGCACTTCATGCTGCGCGTGGCGAGCGGCCTCGCCGAGGACGACACGACCCGCTCGGTGGACGAAGTCGCGGCGCTGTACGGCCTGATGAGCCGCCTGGACTACCTGCCGTCCTCCCCCACCCTGTTCAACTCCGGTACGCGCCACCCGCAGATGTCGTCCTGCTACCTGCTGGACTCGCCGCTGGACGAGCTGGACTCCATCTACGACCGCTACCACCAGGTGGCCCGGCTGTCGAAGCACGCCGGTGGCATCGGCCTGTCCTACTCGCGCATCCGCTCGCGGGGTTCGCTGATCCGGGGCACGAACGGGCACTCCAACGGCATCGTGCCGTTCCTGAAGACCCTGGACGCCTCCGTCGCCGCGGTGAACCAGGGCGGCCGGCGCAAGGGCGCCGCCGCGGTCTACCTGGAGACCTGGCACTCCGACATCGAGGAGTTCCTGGAGCTGCGCGACAACACCGGCGAGGACGCCCGCCGCACCCACAACCTCAACCTCGCGCACTGGATCCCGGACGAGTTCATGCGCCGGGTCAACGCCGACGAGCAGTGGTCGCTGTTCTCCCCCGCCGACGTCCCCGAGCTGGTCGACCTGTGGGGCGAGGAGTTCGACGCCGCCTACCGCAAGGCCGAGGCCGCCGAACTGGCCAGGAAGACGCTGCCCGCACGGGAGCTGTACGGCCGGATGATGCGCACCCTGGCGCAGACCGGCAACGGCTGGATGACCTTCAAGGACGCCGCCAACCGCACCGCGAACCAGACCGCCCTGCCCGGCAACGTCATCCACTCCTCCAACCTGTGCACGGAGATCCTGGAGGTCACCGACGACGGCGAGACGGCCGTGTGCAACCTCGGCTCCGTCAACCTCGGCGCCTTCGTCCAGGACGGGGACATCGACTGGGAGCGCCTGGACGAGACCGTCCGCACGGCCGTCACCTTCCTCGACCGCGTCGTGGACATCAACTTCTACCCCACCGAGCAGGCGGGCCGCTCCAACGCCAAGTGGCGCCCGGTCGGCCTGGGCGCGATGGGCCTGCAGGACGTCTTCTTCAAGCTGCGCCTGCCCTTCGACTCCCCCGCCGCCAAGGCCCTGTCCACACGGATCGCCGAGCGGATCATGCTCGCCGCCTACGAGGCCTCCGCCGACCTCGCCGAACGCAACGGCCCCCTGCCCGCCTGGGAGCAGACCCGCGCCGCCCGCGGGGTCCTCCACCCCGACCACTACGACGTCGACCTGACCTGGCCGGAGCGCTGGGACGCCCTGCGCGCGCGCATCGCGGAGACCGGCATGCGCAACTCGCTGCTGCTGGCGATCGCGCCGACGGCCACCATCGCGTCCATCGCGGGCGTGTACGAGTGCATCGAGCCGCAGGTCTCCAACCTGTTCAAGCGCGAGACCCTCTCCGGCGAGTTCCTCCAGGTCAACTCCTACCTGGTCCAGGACCTGAAGGACCTCGGTGTCTGGGACGCCCGCACCCGCGAGGCCCTGCGCGACTCCAACGGCTCCGTCCAGGACTTCCGCTGGATCCCCGAGGAGGTCCGGGAGCTGTACCGCACGGCCTGGGAGATCCCCCAGCGCGGACTGATCGACATGGCCGCCGCGCGGACCCCGTTCCTGGACCAGGCCCAGTCCCTGAACCTGTTCCTGGAGACGCCGACGATCGGCAAGCTCTCCTCCATGTACGCCTACGCCTGGAAGTCCGGGCTGAAGACGACGTACTACCTGCGCTCGCGCCCCGCCACGCGCATCGCCCGCGCCGCCCAGGGCCAGGCGCAGGCCGCCAAGCCCATCCCCGTGCAGCAGGTCGCCGAGCCCGACGCGATCGCCTGCTCCCTGGAAAACCCCGAGTCCTGCGAGGCCTGCCAGTAATGACCAGCCGAAACACCAACCTGCTCGACCCCGGCTTCGAGTTGACTCTCCGTCCCATGCGCTACCCCGACTTCTACGAGCGCTACCGGGACGCCATCAAGAACACCTGGACCGTCGAAGAGGTCGACCTCCACTCCGACGTCGCCGACCTCGCCAAGCTCACGCCCGAAGAGCAGCACCTGATCGGCCGTCTCGTCGCGTTCTTCGCCACCGGCGACTCGATCGTCGCCAACAACCTGGTGCTGACCCTCTACAAGCACATCAACTCCCCCGAGGCCCGCCTGTACCTTTCCAGGCAGCTGTTCGAGGAGGCCGTCCACGTCCAGTTCTACCTGACCCTGCTGGACACCTACCTGCCCGACCCGGACGACCGCGCCGCCGCCTTCGACGCCGTGGAGAACATCCCCTCCATCCGCGAGAAGGCCGAGTTCTGCTTCAAGTGGATCAACGAGGTCGAGAAGATCGACCGCCTGGAGACGAAGGCCGACCGCCGCCGCTTCCTGCTCAACCTCATCTGCTTCGCCGCCTGCATCGAGGGTCTCTTCTTCTACGGCGCCTTCGCCTACGTCTACTGGTTCCGCAGCCGCGGCCTCCTGCACGGCCTCGCCACCGGCACCAACTGGGTCTTCCGCGACGAGACCATGCACATGAGCTTCGCCTTCGACGTCGTCGACACCGTCCGCAAGGAGGAGCCGGAGCTCTTCGACGACCAGCTCCAGCAGCAGGTCACCGACATGCTCCGCGAAGCCGTCGAAGCGGAGCTGCAGTTCGCGCGTGACCTGTGCGGCGACGGCCTGCCGGGCATGAACACCGACTCCATGCGCCAGTACCTGGAGTGCGTCGCCGACCAGCGCCTCACCCGCCTCGGCTTCGCGCCCGTCTACGGCTCCGAGAACCCCTTCTCCTTCATGGAGCTCCAGGGTGTCCAGGAGCTGACGAACTTCTTCGAGCGCCGTCCGTCGGCGTACCAGGTCGCCGTGGAAGGCACGGTCGACCTGGACGAGGACTTCTGAGCGAGCGCTGCCTCCGGCTTCCCGGCGCCGCCCGTCCGTACGGTCTCGACCGTGCGGTACCGGGCGGCGC